>DASZKQ010000541.1:0-3012 GCA_035552835.1 Mycobacterium sp.
CACGCCGGCTTCGGCCAGCGCCTTGAGCGTCAGCTCCGCGACGGCCTGATGGGCTTCGAAGTTCCAGTGAATACCGTCGGGGTTGCCGCGGCCACTCATAACATGTTCGGCGACTGCGGATTTCAGGTCAACGAGTGGGATGTCGTGTTGCTGAGCCCATTGAGTAATCGCCCCGACCGTGCCTGCGCGGCCATGATGGGCCTTTCCGTACGTCTCGGCGATGTGCACCGAGGGCAGCGACGCCACGATCGGGATGCCGGGCCGATTGAAATCGATTGCACCGCGCGTCAGTTCGAGGTATTCGGCGGAGAGGTGCGGTGGCAGTGCAGCTCTGGCGACCGGAGACAGCCGCGGCTGAACCCAACTGTAGCCGTCGCGGACCCATCGCCGCAGCCAGGGCGGCCGCACGTAGCGGAGAAGTTCACGCAACGCCGTCGGCAACGGCGACGGCAGCGAATCCATCCCCCCCGTCGCGAAGATCACTGCCCCGGCGCGGGGCAGCGCCGCCCAGGCCCGCGGATCCTGGGTGGCCGCCCACCACACATCGCGACACGTCCAGCCGATGCGGCCGATCAGCTCCAGATCCCAACCTAGCTGCTCGGCAACAATATTGGGCCAAATGCGGGGGTCGTCCGCGGGTAGGCCGCCGGTCGGTCCGTAGTAGGCCAGTGAATCGGCGAAGACCAACAGCGCCGGACGCGGCCGTTGTTCAGAGGACATCGCCGGCGACCTGTGCCGAAGCGTTCCACACGTCAAGCCGCCACCGAATGTCATCGGCGTCCTCGGCGTTGGTGTCCGTATCGGCGGAGTGCCCGGCCAGCTGGGTCCAGCTGGCATTGCCCATGCCGCCCAGCACGGGCCAGCTGGCAATCGGCAGCCGCAGCAGCGCCGCGGTCAGTGCCGCGATCAGCCCGCCGTGAGCGACCAGCACCACCGGCCGCGCCGGGTCCTCGTCGGCACCCCATTCGGGCTCACCCGCGACCAGCTCGGCGATCAACGGCAGGCTGCGCGCAGCCACGTCGACCCTGCTCTCGCCGCCGTGCGGTGCCCAGGTGGCGTCTTCGCGCCAGGCCAGCCGGGCGCCCGGTGCGGCGGCGTCGATCTCCGCGTGCGTCATGCCCTGCCAGTCGCCGAGGTGGGTCTCGCGTAACCGGTCGTCGACCTGAACCTGCAAGCCGGTGTGCTCTGCCAGCGCGACCGCGGTGTCAAAGGCGCGTCGCAGATCCGACGACACGATCAGCAGCGGCTGGCGTTTGGCCAGCGCCTCGGCCGCGGCCACCGCCTGTGCGCGACCCAACTCACTCAGCTCGGTGTCCAACTGGCCCTGCATCCGGCTGCCAAGATTGAATTCGGTTTGCCCGTGCCGCAGCATCACCAGGCGGCGCGTCGTCATGACCGGCTCGCAGAGTCCGCCGACAGGTCCACTGCCACTATCGGGCAATCACCCCAAAGCCGGTCCAGCGCATAGAAATTGCGTTCGTCTTGATGTTGGATGTGCACGACGATGTCGACGTAGTCCAGCAAGGTCCAGCGGCCTTCTCGGGCACCCTCGCGGCGTGCGGGCTTGTAGCTGGCCTGGCGCATCTTTTCCTCGACCTCGTCCACAATGGCGTTGACCTGCCGTTCGTTGGACGCCGAGGCGATGACGAAGCAGTCGGTGATGACGAGTTGACCGGAAACGTCGATGACGACGACATCATCGGCGAGCTTGGACGCCGCCGCGGACGCGGCGACAGTGGCCATTTCGATCGCCTCCGGGCTCGCCGTCACCTCTGGTCTCCGGGTTTGCGGTAGAGCTCGCGCTTGGAGATGTACTGCACGACGCCGTCAGGCATCAGGTACCACAGCGGGCGCGACTCTTGCGCGCGCCGACGACAGTCGGTCGACGAGATTGCCAGCGCCGGGATTTCGACCAATGTCAACGCATCGTCGGGCAGGCCGTCGAGGACATCGGTGAGATGTTCGCGGCCCAGTTCGTAGCCGGGCCGGCTGACCCCGACGAACCGCGCCGTCGCGAACAGTTCCTCCAAGTCCTGCCACGACAGGATGGAGGCGAGCGCGTCGGCGCCGGTGATGAAGTACAGGTCGGAGTCGGGGTTGAGGGTGTGCAAATCCCGCAACGTGTCCTTGGTGTAAGTGAGCCCGCCGCGGTCGATGTCGACGCGGCTCACCGAAAAACGGGGATTGGCTGCAGTGGCAATGACCGTCATCAGGTAGCGGTCCTCACCGGCGCTGACCTGGCGACCCTTCAGCCAGGGCTGACCGGTGGGCACGAAGACCACTTCGTCGAGATCGAACAGATAAGCGACCTCGCTGGCCGCGACCAGGTGGCCATTGTGGATGGGGTCGAACGTCCCACCCATCACTCCTAACCGCCGCTTTCGCATGGTTTGCCAGCTTACTGGAGCCTCCGAGCAGATCAGATTCCGCGAGCCTGAGTCCAGCGGGCGTCAGACCGGCAGCAGCTGGTCGATCACCGCTGCCAGCTGCTTGGCAGAGCGGCATTCATGCATGGTGATCACCTCTTGGTAGCGCACCACCGCCGAATCCCCACTGTTCCACAGGTGTTTGGGCTCGGGGTTGAGCCAGTGTGCATGCCGGCTGGCGGTCACCATGTGAGCCAACACGTCGGTGGCCGGGTCGCGGTAGTTGGTGCGGCCGTCGCCGAGCACCAACAGTGAACTGCGCGGCGAGAGCACGTTGTGGAACTGCTCGGTGAACGAAATGAACGCATTGCCGTAGTCGGAGTGTCCGTCGCGGGTGTAGACACCAGCTTCCCGAGTGATCCGCTGGATCGCCACGGCCAGGTCGGCATCCGGGCCGAACAGGTGGGTCACCTCGTCGGCGGTGTCGATAAAAGCAAACACCCGAACGCGGGAAAACTGTTGACGCAACGCGTGCACCAACAACAGGGTGAAGTGGCTGAAACCAGCAACCGACCCCGACACGTCGCACAACACCACCAGTTCTGGACGCGCCGGGCGCGGCTTACGCAGCACCAAGTCGATCGGG
>DASZKQ010000542.1:0-4632 GCA_035552835.1 Mycobacterium sp.
ACGCGGGACGCAACATGTTCCCGGCTTATCGCAACCGGCGTTGAACGGTGCCCAGGCTAGGCTAACGGTGTGCACCTGCACAAACGTCATGTGGTCCTCTCGGCCGACGTTGGGTACCCCTGGGCAGTGGGCAACAGACCGCGGGAGTGACCGAAATTGATTAGTGCACATATCGAGTACGTGGGCCATCACTGGCTGCTGCTCGCCGGGCCGGCGTTTTTGCCGGCGGTGGTTGTCGTCGGCGTGGTGTTGTACATCGCGATCAGAGACCGGCGACGCGCCGACGACGATGCAGAGCGCAGCGATGAGGAGGAGCGGCGCCGCTAGTCGTGCCTCGGCCGCCTCGGCCGCCGACAAAAAACACGACCGAAACACGCCGGTAGCAAATCTGTCGAAGTTTGAGCGTACGACCCTCTGGCTACCTACTGTTGGGTAAGTTAGCGCCTGAATAATTTCGGGCGGGTCGTCGCGGTTGGAGGTAACCCGGTGGTTCTGACACTTCTTGCAGCGGAGCCGCCGGCGCGCGGCGCAGGCCTCGACCAAGTGATCGGTTTGACGATCGCAGCGGGCATCATCAGCGCGGTCATGCTCTACGTGGGCTGGGCCCACCGCACCCGCCGGATCACCTGGCTGAATACGTTCGCCGAGAAGCTCGGAAACAAGTTCAATCGTCCGTCCTGGGTGGCGCTGCCTATCCTCGTCTTCACCACGTCGATCATTTGCGCGCTGTTCGGTTTCATCTGGGATGTCAGCTGGCACATCGGCAATGGCCGCGACCCTGGGCCGCTGGCCAACCCGGCGCACTACTTCATCATCATCGGGCTTTTCGGAATCTTCCTGGCCGGCATGATCTCGGTGGTGCTGCCGTACGAGAAGCCGGGCCCGGCAGCGCTGCGTATCACCCGTAACTGGTACGCCCCAGTTGGCGGACTTCTGATGGCCGGTTGCGGGCTCTATGCCATGATCGGTTTTCCGCTCGACGACATCTGGCACCGCATCTTCGGCCAAGACGTAACACTCTGGGGCCCAACCCACCTGATGATGATCGGCGGTGCCAACTTCTCGTTGTTCGCCGTGCTCATGCTGGAGTACGAAGGCGCCCGCAACGTTGAAGAGACTCCCGCCGACCAGGCACTGGAGCGCCATGACGGGCCGTTCATCATGTTCCTGCGCTACCTGTCGTGCGGTGGCCTGTTTATTGGAATGTCGGTTTATCAAATCGAATTCGACTTCGGCGTCCCTCAGTTCCGGCTGGTGTTCCAGCCGATGCTGATCGCGGCGGCGGCCGCGATCGGAACCATCGTTGCCCGCATAACGCTCGGAAAAGGCGCAGCGATCATCGCAGCACTGTTCGCAATAGCACTACGCGGAGCTGTCGCCTTGATCGTCGGGCCGATCCTGGGCGCCCCGATCAACTGGTTCCCGCTGTATCTCGGTCCCGCTCTGGTAGTCGAGTTACTGGCTCTCACACCCCTTTTCAGCCGCCCGATCTTGTTCGGCGCCGTTTCCGGACTGGGCATCGGGACTGCGGGTCTGTGGCTCGAGTCGCTGTGGATCGGCAAGGTCTACCACTATCCGTGGCCGACCGACCTGTGGCGGGAGGCGCTGCCGACGGCGGTTCCGGTCGCGATACTGGCCGGCGTCTGCGCGGCGATGCTCGGCATGGTGCTCACCAGCCAGCGGCTACCGGGCCGCGCCTTCGGCATCACCGCGGTTGCGTTGACGGTGCTGGTGATCGGAGGCACGGTCGCCAACGGCTTGCACATCAACGTTCCCAAACAGGACAGCGCGACAGTCAAGCTGACGGACGTTCCGAGCCCACCCGGACAACGGCTGGCATCGGCGGACGTCCAGCTCAACCCGGCCAACATGGCCGGCGAGCACCCGGACTGGGTCACGATCCTGGCGTGGCAGGGCAAGATGCAAAACCACCGCGGCCTGGTGATCAACCGGTTGCAGAAAGTCGGCCCTGGCCACTATGTGTCCACGGAACCGATTCCGGTGTGGGGTGATTGGAAGACCCTGCTACGGGTGCACGACGGCCGGGATCTGTCCGCGGTGCCGATTTGGGCGCCGGCCGACGAAGCCATTCCGGTGCCCGAAATTCCGGTACTGAACAACGGCACCCGCAATTTCGCCTTCGAGGTCTCCATCCTGCAGCGCGAACGCGACCCGGGCGTTCCGGCCTGGCTTTTCACCGCGGGCGGGATCGTGGTGCTGTTCTTCACGCTCAGCGTGGTCACTGCACTCACGTGGGGTGCCGGGCGGATCAACAAATCGGAGAGTGCACCGAATGAGCCCGGTGAAGAAGCCGTGGAGCACTCGCCCCCTCGGGCCGCGTGAGTGCCTCAAGGATGATCCGCAAAGCAGTTGTGGCCGCCGCGCTTTCGACTTTGGCGGTGACGCTGACCGGGTGTGGCGGCGCGTCGAAAGCACCGGGCGGCGCGGGGTTGACGGTGGACATCACCATCGCGCGCGGACAGGTGACGCCGGCCAATGCGACTTTGCAGGCAACGGTTCGACAGCCGATCACCCTGCACGTCACCAGCGACGTCACCGACGAGTTGCATGTGCATTCGGTGCCCGATCACAAGTTCGAGGTGGCCGCTGCAGCGAATCAGACGTTCCAGTTCAGCGTCGACGTACCCGGAAGTGTGGACATCGAGTTGCATCATCTCGATCGGACCGTTGCCACGGTCCACGTGCATCCGTGACGGCGCGGCGGGCACCGACCCCCGCCGGTGACGATGAAGAGCGCAGCGAAGAGCAGGAGCGGCGCCGTTGAGTGATGCCATCGTGGCTCACGGCCTCGGCGGATCGAGTGATCTTCCGGTGCCGTATGCCTTTTCGGTCATCGGCGCGGCGTGGGCGTTGACGTTCACGTTTGCACTTGTCGCCTTTGCGTGGAAGCGGCCGCGATTCGACCCGGACAATCCCGCCCGCCCGCTACCGGCGGCGGTGACCTCATTCGTGGACTCACGCATCACCCGCGGCATCGCGGCGGTAGCGGCGCTGGCGTTCACCGGGTGGGTGTTGGCGGCCGGGCTGTGGGGACCGCAGACCCACGGCAACGCGCTACTCGGTGTCTTCTATGTGCTGTTGTGGGTTGGGCTGGTTGTCATTTCGCTGCTGATCGGGCCGGTATGGCGGGTCATCTCCCCGGTGCGCACGGTGTATCTGGCGCTGCAGCGCGTTACACCGGAACGCGTGGCCCAGCCCCGGTTCTCCTACCCAGACTCCTGGGGTTACCGGCCGGCAGCGGCGGGGTTGTTTGCCTTTGTCTGGCTGGAACTGGCCAGTCCCGACCCTGCCGCGCTGCCTTGGGTCAAGACCTGGCTGCTGGTCTACTTCCTGGTTCTGTTGATCGGGGCCTGGTTGTGCGGGCAACGCTGGTTCGCCCGCACGGACCCGTTCGGCGTGTACAGCATGGCGGTTTCGCGGCTCTCTCCTTTTCGCCGCGACCCGACAACCCGAAAGATCGCAGTCGGCAACCCTTTCGACCATCTGGTGTCGCTGCCGATCCGCCCCGGGGTCGTCGCAGTGCTGGCGGTGCTGCTCGGCTCCACCGCATTCGACAGCTTCTCGTCGTCGGCTACCTGGCGCAACTTCGCCGACGGTCTCACCCGCACTGTTCACGCCGTACCAGTGTCAGTTTCGTCGTCCGCACTCCGCACCGCCGGATTGCTGGCATTCGTGGCAGTGGTAGCGACGACCTTCTCCATGGCCGCGCGGGCGACCGGAGGTGTCGACCGTGAGCGCCGCCGGGCGTTACCGGGTCAGTTGGCGCACTCGCTGATCCCGATCGTGGTGGGCTACATCTTCGCGCACTACCTGTCGTATCTGGTCGAGCGTGGACAGCAGGCCGTCTTCGCTTTGGCCGACCCGCTCGGTAAAAGCTGGAACCTGTTGGGGCTGGGACATTTGCACGTCGCCTACGTGCTCTCGCTGCACCCGACGGTACTGGCCGTGGTCAAGGTGACGTCGGTGGTGACCGGGCACATCGTCGCGGTGATCGCGGCGCATGACCGGGCGCTGCGCCTGTTGCCCTCGGGCCATCAGCTCACCGGACAGCTCACCATGATGCTGGTCATGGTCGGCTACACCTTCACCGGCCTGTATCTGCTCTTCAGCGCCTAGACATCATTCCAAGACGTCGTCGTGTAACTCGGCGAACAGCTCGGTGTTGCGGGTGTAGTCGACGAGCACATCGATGATCGTCACTCCCGGCTCGCTCAGCGAGCGGGTGAACGCCTGCTCGAACTCGGCAAGGCTACCGAGCCGAATTCCCTTGGCGCCGAACGCCGCCGCGTAGTGAGTGATGTCATAGTCGCCCAGCTGAACTCCCGAGGCGCGACCGTATTTGAGCTCCTCCTGGAAGGCGACCATGTTGTAGGCGTTGTCGCGCATGATGACGTGGGTGAAACTCATGCCCAGTCGCGTGGCGGTCTCCAACTCCTGCCCGCTGAACAGGAATCCCCCGTCACCAGAGACCGACACGACCGGGGTGCCAGGTCGAACCAGCACGGCGGCCATCGCCCACGGCAACGCGACACCGAGCGTCTGTTGGCCATCGGAGAACAGCAGCCGCCGCGGCTGGTACATCCGGAAGTGCCGGGCCATATAGATGTAGTG
>DASZKQ010000543.1:0-1665 GCA_035552835.1 Mycobacterium sp.
GGATCTGTCGCAGCACGTCAGCTATCTGTTGCTCCGGGGCGCCCAGGGCGATCGCAGTGCCGATCGCCGCGTTGGCCTCGTCGCAGTCGGCATATGCCACCAATCGCGTGTCGTTCTTGGATACCCGGGAGAAGTCACTCAGTCCCGTCGTTCCGTCGTCGCCGGTCCGGGTATAGATGCGGGTCAGATGTACTGCCATGAACAAAACGTACCCGCCCGGCTGACCTAGCCGACTGACAGGTCGGTACGACTTCACTAAACTGACCCGCGTGGCCGAGCATTTTGTGGTGACCGGTGGCAGTCGGTTGTCAGGCGAGGTCGCTGTCGGAGGAGCCAAAAACAGCGTTCTCAAGCTGATGGCCGCCGCCCTGCTGGCCGAAGGCACCAGCACGATCACCAATTGTCCCGACATCCTCGACGTGCCGTTGATGGCCGAGGTGCTGAGAGGCTTGGGCGCCAACGTAGAACTGGACGGCCCGACGGTACGCATCACCTCGCCGGACGAACTCAAGTACGACGCCGACTTCGCGGCGGTGCGCCAGTTCCGGGCTTCGGTCTGCGTACTCGGCCCCCTGGTGGGGCGATGCAAGCGCGCCAAAGTCGCGCTCCCGGGTGGTGACGCCATCGGGTCGCGGCCGTTGGACATGCACCAGGCGGGCTTGCGCCAGCTCGGGGCCGTCTGCAACATCGAGCACGGTTGTGTCGTCGCGCATGCCGAATCCCTGCACGGCGCGGAGATTCAACTCGAGTTCCCCTCGGTCGGAGCGACCGAGAACATCTTGATGGCCGCGGTCCTGGCCGAGGGCGTGACGACGATTCACAATGCGGCGCGTGAGCCTGACGTGGTCGATCTGTGCACGATGTTGAACCAGATGGGCGCGCACGTCGAAGGCGCGGGTTCGCCGACGATGACGATCACCGGCGTACCGCGGATGTACCCGACCGAGCATCGGGTGATCGGCGATCGAATCGTGGCTGCCACCTGGGGTATTGCCGCAGCGATGACGCGCGGGGACGTGACCGTGACCGGTGTGGATCCGGCTCACCTGCAGGTGGTGCTGCACAAGCTGCACGACGCCGGCGCCACGGTCACCCAGGCGGATGACAGCTTTCGCATCACCCAGTACGAGCGGCCCAAGGCCGTCAACGTCGCAACCTTGCCGTTCCCCGGTTTCCCGACGGATCTGCAGCCGATGGCGATTGCGCTGTCCTCGATCGCCGATGGCACCTCGATGATCACCGAAAACGTCTTCGAGGCGCGGTTCCGGTTCGTCGAGGAGATGATCCGCCTGGGTGCAGACGCCCGCACCGACGGTCATCACGCCGTCGTGCGAGGACTTCCGCAATTGTCGAGCGCCCCGGTGTGGTCATCGGACATCCGGGCAGGCGCCGGACTGGTGCTCGCCGGCCTGGTTGCCGATGGAGACACCGAAGTGCACGACGTCTTTCACATCGACCGCGGTTATCCGCTGTTCGTGGAGAACCTGGCCAGTCTCGGCGCTGAAATCGAGAGGGTAGAGTAGGTCGGTAAGTACGGCGCACGCCTGCTGGAACCAGCAGATGGTGCAGTTTGACGGCGCTTTTGCGATGGAGTACAGTAGCAGGGTTGCCCGAAAACGGGTGTTGTTTGAGAACTCAATAGTGTGTTTGGTGGTTTTGTTTTGT
>DASZKQ010000544.1:0-6103 GCA_035552835.1 Mycobacterium sp.
GGCCGCGGTGAACACGACCAGGCCGCCGATAAAGACGTGGCACCGGCCATAGCGGTCGCCGGCCGCGCCTCCGGAAAGCAGCAATGCGCTCAGCGTCAGGAGGTAGCCGTCGAGTATCCACTGCTGACCGGTCAGCCCGGCACCGAACTCCCGTCCGATGGTGGGAAGCGCAACGTTGACCACGGTGCCGTCGAGCAACGCGATCCCGGAGCCGAGAACCGTGGCCGCGATCAGCCAACGTGCGCCGGGTGATGCTAACGGCACGCGCCGGGGGCCAACCACCGGTTCTAAGCGTTTGGGTTGGGCCACGGCTCATTTACCTCGCCAAATCGTCGCCACGCTCCGCTCCCATGGGTGCGTGTCCGGCGTCTACCGGAGAACGGCCAATCAAACCCTCAAACATGTGCCAGTTCACCGCCGAATCTCCCATCCATCTGAGGCCTCTGAGGTTGGAATAGCAGCATCATGCGCGTGACTGGTACGCGCTCCACCGATTCGGGTCGCATTCGAGTCCGCTGCGGTCCCAGCCGGCATGGATGGCCGCCGCTTCATAGGTGTCCTGCAAGAAGCCGAGAAGCGTCTGATCAGGGTCAGCGGCCTGCCGCACAACCTCATACGGCAAGACGTACTCGCCGAGATCCTTGCTGTAGTGGGCCTCTGCAGGACTGACCGGGTGGTCGGCGAACCCGTCAGGTTCCGGATAGGCGTAGGCGTAGAACGCACCCTCGTCACCGCCTCCCGGCCAGAACCCGCAGCTGCTCAGTTCGCGCGAGTAGCCCTCGACCATGACCCAGTCCCCGACATTGGGTGCGCCGCCGGGATGGCGGGGTGCGCTGCGACCGGAAAACCGAGTGCACGCGAGATCCATTGCACCCCAGAAGAAATGCACCGGGCTTACTTTTCCGATGAAGCGAGACCGGAACTGACCGAGTACGCGGTTGGCCTGGAGCAGCTGGCACCAGAACAGGTTCGCGGCACCACGATCGTATGACGCGTGTTCGCTGTCCTCGGCGAACGGCAGGGCCGGGTCAACTTCGTTGGGGCGTGACTGGATGTGGGTGGGCATTCCCAACTCATCCAGTGCCTGCATCGTCTGCGAGTAAAACTCGGCCACCGATTTCGGTTCCAGCGCAACGGTACGGATCGCGCCGGTGCTGCTCCGGATCAGCAACCGGTGGTCTACAAAGTCGAACTCGATGGAGAAAGCCTCGGTCGCATGGGGAATCGCCAAGGTCGTCAGTCCGCGGGGGGTCACGTATAAGGTGACCTGCCACCAGTGATTGACCATGGGCGAATGAGCGAGTCGAACCTTGCCGACGATCTGCGTCCACATGTGCAGTGTGTCCCGCGTCGGAGCCCAGTCGTCGACTCGCAGGCTGGGCCACGCGTTGATACGTTGCGCCATCCGGTATCACCCCTCGCGTCGGTGTCGCACCCATCAGGGCGGTTCGTTAGTCAAATACTTACCGGTGTCGCGGGCGAAGCGTAAGGTCTTTCACGCGCACCGCGGTGTTTCCGCGCCACTCTTTTGGCTTCGGGATTCGAAGGTGTGCTGCGTCCGTGGCTTATCTGGTGAGTCCAGAAGCCGGATTTGTCACCGGCATTACCTGGGGTCGGCGTCAGAAGGCGGCGTCGTCGAGGTCCATCAATGCGGTCGACGTGCGGGCCAAGATGCCGCGCGTCGGGGTGATCTCGGGCAGCACGTTGGCGGCAAAGAACTGCGCCGCGGCGATCTTGCCCTCATAGAAGGCCTGCTCTTTGCCGGCCGCACCGGAATCCAATGCACGCAAGGCGATTTCAGCGTGGAAAAGCAGCTGCCAGCCGATGAGCAGGTCACCGACCGCGAGCAGATACCGCACCGAGCCGAGCCCGATCTTGTACAGCTCGGTCGGGGTTTCGGCCGAACCCATCAGATAACCGGTCAGGGTGGCCGTTATCGCCTGCACGTCCTCCAACGCGGTGCGCAGATAGTCGCGGTCCACCTTGAGCCGTTGGTCGGCCACGTCGCTGTCGATGAAGGACTGGATCTGCCCGGCGACATGCGCCAGCGCCACACCCTTGTCACGCGCGATCTTTCGGAAGAAGAAGTCCTGCGCCTGGATCGCGGTGGTGCCCTCGTACAGCGAGTCGATCTTGGCGTCGCGGATGTACTGCTCGATCGGGTAGTCCTGCAGGAAGCCCGAGCCACCCAGGGTTTGCAGCGATTCGGTCAGGTACTGGTAGGCCCGCTCGGAGCCCACGCCTTTGATGATCGGCAGCAGCAGGTCGTTCACCCGGGTTGCCATGTCTTCGTCAGCACCTGAGACTGCCGCGGCCACAGCGGGATCCTGGTGGGCCGCGGTGTAGAGGTAGATGGCACGCAATCCCTCGGCGTAAGCCTTCTGCATGATCAAGGACCGCCGCACGTCCGGGTGGCGGGTAATCGGCACTCGCGGGGCACTCTTGTCGAGCATCTGCGTCATGTCGGCGCCTTGGATCCGCGTCTTGGCGTAGTCGAGCGCGTTGAGGTAGCCCGTCGACAATGTTCCGGACGATTTGATGCCCACCAGCATGCGGGCGTTTTCGATGACTTTGAACATCTGGGCGATGCCGTCGTGGGTGTCGCCGACCAGCCAGCCCTTGGCCGGGACGCCGTGCGCGCCGAACGTCAGCTCGCAGGTGGGGGATGCCTTGTATCCCATCTTGTGCTCAAGGCCGGTCGCGAAAACACCGTTGCGTCCGACGATCTCGAAGCTATCCCAGTCGAACAGATACTTCGGCACGACGAAGAGGCTCAGGCCCTTAGTTCCTGGGCCGGCGCCCGCGGGGCGGGCCAGGACCATGTGCAGGATGTTCTCCACGGTGTTGCCAAGATCGCCTCCGGAAATGAACCTCTTGACCCCTTCGATGTGCCAGGAGCCGTCCGGCTGCTCGATGGCTTTGGTGCGCCCAGCCCCCACATCCGAGCCGGCGTCCGGCTCGGTCAGCACCATCGTTGCGCCCCAACGATTCTCGATTGCCGCGTTGGCTAGCGCGCGCTGCTTTTCGTTGCCGAGCCCGTAGAGGATGTCGGCCATCGCCGGGCCGGCCCAATAGAAGAACAGCGCCGGGTTGGCGCAGATGATCATCTCCAGAGCTGCCCACACCATCGTCCGTGACACGGCGGTGCCACCGATTGCGGGCGCGACACCCAGCCGCCACCATTCCGCGTCCCAGATCGCTTGCACGGTCGTACGGATCGGGTCCGGCACGGTAATGGTGTGCTGGTCCGGCAAGAACACCGGCGGCTCGCGGTCGGCGGCGACGAACGACTCGGCGACCGGCCCTTGGGCAAAGCGGGCAACTTCGGCCAGGATCTCACGCGTGGTGGCGCTGTCGAGCTCACCGACCGATCCCGAATCCAGGACGGGTCCCAGTTCCAACGCTTCGAAGAGGTTGAACTCGATATCACGCAGGTTCGCTTTGTAATGCCCCATGTATCCCTCCTCGGTGCAGTATGAGGTGTCTTGCCGTTTCACGCGGCTATTTCCGAGGTTCCGGACATCGGTCGCACTGTCTTGACGACGCCGTTGCGGCGCAGGGGTCAGCGCAATTTCTTTGCGGGCGTGAACATATCGGTCACAGCGATCCGGCGATGACCAACTCGCGGACATGGTGCAGGCAGATCTCAAGGTGCCGGACAGTGTCGCTGCACCGGTGGTCGGGTACGCCGAGGGTGCTATGGGCTGGTGAGCGTGGTGGTGCTCCCGCCCACAACCACGGCCCTCGAACGTGTCGTTGCGGCCGAGAGCATTCCGGGTGCTTGCACACCTCACAGATGCTGATCATCCTGTCTTCTCCTCGGCTACCTACGGAAACCTTGAGGAGTGACCTGGCTCACAGTAGAGTGACCAGTGGTCATCGATGCGAGGAGGGCCGAATGCCAACCGTGACCTGGGCGCGCGTCGACCCGGCGCGGCGCGCGGCGATCGTGGAAGCCGCAGAGGCCGAGTTCGGAGTGCACGGCTTCTCGGGCGGCAGCCTGAACGTCATCGCCCGGCGTGCCGGAGTCGCCAAGGGCAGCCTGTTCCAGTACTTCGCGGACAAGCGCGACCTGTATGCGTTCATCGCCGACATTGCCAGCCAGCGGGTGCGTGCCTACATGGAGGAGCGCATCCGCGAACTCGACCCAAGCCGGCCGTTCTTCGACTTTCTGACCGACTGGCTCGACGCGTGGGTGGCCTACTTCGCAGATCACCCGCATGAACGCGCGCTGCACGCCGCGGCGACTCTCGAAGTCGACACCGAAGCCCGCGTCAGCGTGCAGAACGTCATTCACCGTCACTACCTGGAAGTGCTGCGGCCGCTCGTCCACGACGCGCACACCCGCGGCGACCTACGTGCGGATTCCGATACCGACGCGCTGATGTCTCTGCTGCTGATGATCTTTCCGCATCTGGCGCTGGCGCCCTATGTGCGCGGCCTGGATCCGATCCTCGGACTCGACGAGCCCACGCCAGAGCAACCGGCACTGGCGGTGCGCCGACTCGTCGCGGTACTGGCGGCGGCATTTGCCGCGTTGCCGCAAACGCACCAAATGGAGATAAAGGAGGTCATTACATGACACGGACGCATACGGGCTCGATGGTTGCGGGCGGGCTCAACTGGGACAGCTTGCCGCTCAAGCTATTCGCCGGCGGCAACGCGAAGTTTTGGAACCCGGCCGACATCGACTTTTCCCGCGACCGCGCCGACTGGGAGCGGCTTTCGGACGATGAACGCCACTACGCCACCCGGCTGTGCGCCGAGTTCATCGCCGGCGAAGAAGCCGTGACCGAGGACATTCAGCCGTTCATGTTCGCAATGCGGGCGGAAGGCCGGCTGGGCGACGAGATGTACCTGACGCAGTTCGCGTTCGAGGAAGCTAAGCACGTCCAGGTGTTCCGCATGTGGCTCGACGCCGTCGGCATCACCGACGACTTGCACGAATATCTCGAGGACGTCCCCACCTACCGCACAATTTTCTACGAGGAATTGCCGGACTGCCTCAACACGCTGAGGGTGGATCCCTCACCGGCCGCCCAGATCCGGGCGTCCGTCACCTACAACCACATGGTCGAAGGCATGCTGGCGTTGACCGGTTACTTCGGCTGGCACAAGATCTGTGTGGAGCGCGGCATCCTTCCCGGCATGCAGGAGCTGGTCCGCCGCATCGGTGACGACGAGCGCCGCCACATGGCGTGGGGCACCTTCACCTGTCGGCGCCACGTCGCCGCCGACGATGCCAATTGGGGCGTGTTCGAAACGCGGATGAACGAGCTCATGCCGCTCGGACTGCGTCTCATCGAAGAGGGCTTCGCCCTATACGACCCGATGCCGTTCGGCCTGTCGGTGGACGAGTTCATGAAGTATGCCGCCGACAAGGGGATGCGCCGGTTCGGCACGATCGCAAGCGCGCGGGGCCGGCCGGTCGCTGAAATCGACCTCGACTACTCGCCGGTGCAGCTGGAGGACACCTTCGCCGACGAAGACGAGAAGGCCCTGGCGGGCGTGTAACGGCGAACGGCTAGCCGACCCAGACGGTCTTGGCGTTGCAGAACGCGCGGATGCCCAGGCCGGCGAGTTCGCGGCCGTAGCCCGACCGCTTGACGCCGCCGAACCCGAGTTCGGGGTGGGACACCGTCATCCCGTTGATGAAGACCTGGCCCGCCTCGATGTCGTCGATGAAGCGCTCTTGCTCGGCTTCGTCGTTGGTCCAGGCGTTGGACCCCAGCCCGAACGTGGTGGCGTTGGCAATTTCGATGGCTTCGTCGATGCCGGAAGCGCGATACATCGAGGCGACCGGGCCGAAGACCTCTTCGGTGTAGAGCGCCATGTCCTTGGTGATCTCGGTGACCACCGTCGGCGGGTAGAACCATCCCGGCTGGTCGGGAGTCTTGCCACCGAGGCGGACCTTCGCACCCGCGGCGACGGCGTCGTCGACCTGCTTGGCGATTTCGTCGCGACCCGACTCCGTTGCCAGCGGACCCACGTCGGTATCCGGGTCGGTCGGGTCGCCGACCTTGAGCGCCTGCATCTTCTCGACGAACTTGTCGACGAACGCGTCGTAGATGTCGGTGTGCACGATGAATCGCTTGGCGGCGAT
>DASZKQ010000545.1:0-7441 GCA_035552835.1 Mycobacterium sp.
GGTGTTCGACGACTATGCCCATCACCCCACGGAGATCAGCGCCACGCTGGACGCGGTCCGCACGTTGCTGGAGCAGAGCGGTATCGGCCGGTCGCTGGTGGTGTTTCAGCCGCATTTGTATTCGCGGACAAAGGCTTTCGCTGCCGAATTCGGTCACGCGCTCGACGCCGCCGACCAAGTTTTCGTGCTCGACGTCTACGGCGCACGCGAACAACCCCTTGCCGGTGTGAGTGGGGCAAGTGTCGCCGAGCACGTCAGCGTGCCGGCGCAGTACCTGCCGGATTTCTCCTCGGTCGCCGAAGCGGTGGCCGAGGCGGCCGGCCCGGGTGATGTCGTTCTCACGATGGGCGCGGGCGATGTCACCATGCTGGGGCCGGAAATCCTGACCGCGCTACGGGTGCGGGCCAACCGCAGCACGCCGGGCCAGCCGGGGGTGTTGTGGTGACCGAGCAGGACGGCGGCGTGCCGGCCGAAACGGGTGGCGACACCGTCGGGGACCCGCTACGGGAAATTACCGCCACCGAACCGATCGCCGCGGCCGGTGGATCCGAGAACGACGCGGCCGGCGAGGCCGCAGAGCCCGATGTGGTGGAAGGTCCCCGTCGACGGGCGAGGCGGGAACGCGCTGAGCGCCGCGCGGCGCAGGAGCGCGCGATCGCGATCGAGCAGGCTCGCCGGGAGGCCAAACGCCGGGCCCGCGGGCGCGCCGCGGACCCGGCCAAACCCGTTCCGCGCGGGGCGGTCCGTGGCTTGAAGCTGGTGCTCGCGACGGTGGGGCTGATCTTGCTCACCGTTGCACTGGGGCTGGTCCTCTACTTCACGCCGGTGATGGCTGCGCGCAGCATCATCGTCACCGGGATTGGGGCGGTGACCCGCGACGAGGTGCTCAACGTCGCCCAGGTCCGGCTCGGTACGCCGCTGTTGCAGATCAACACCGACGGGGTCGCCGACCGGGTAGCGGCCATTCGGCGGGTGGCGAGTGCGCGGGTGCAGCGCCAATACCCGTCGGCGCTGCGGATCACCGTCGTCGAGCGGGTTCCGTTGGTGGTCAAGGACTTTCCCGACGGCCCGCATCTCTATGACCGCGACGGCGTCGACTTCGCGACCGCCCCGCCGCCACCGGCGCTGCCCTACATCGACGTCGACAACCCCGGGCCGACCGATCCGGCGACCAAGGCCGCGCTCGCGGTGCTGACCGCGCTGCGACCCGACGTCGTCGCAAAGGTGAGCCGGATTGCCGCGCCGTCGGTCGCGTCGATCACCTTGACGCTCACCGATGGGCGCACGGTGATCTGGGGGACCAACGAGCGCACCGAAGAAAAGGCCGAGAAACTGGGTGCCCTATTGACCCAACCCGGCCGGGTCTACGACGTGTCCAGCCCTGATCTGCCGACCGTCAAATAGCAACCAGTCGACAGGCCCACGTCGGCCCGGCGAAAATTCGTCCGAAATTCGCCCGCGGATCGTCGGCGCGCCTGCGTCGATCCTGAGCGCGGCGGCCATACCGTTCTGTTTGCGCGAAACAACTTGACATAACTCTAACCCTTTAGTTGAGGTTGAGATTTGCCAGGTCGTTCCGCAATAAGCCAAATCCCACCAGGGAGGAAGACACAATGATGACCCCGCCGCACAACTACCTGGCTGTCATCAAAGTCGTGGGGATCGGTGGCGGTGGCGTTAACGCCGTCAACCGGATGATCGAGCAGGGCCTCAAGGGTGTGGAGTTCATCGCGATCAACACCGACGCCCAGGCGCTGTTGATGAGCGACGCCGACGTCAAGCTCGACGTCGGGCGCGACTCGACCCGCGGGCTGGGCGCCGGCGCCGACCCCGAGGTCGGACGCAGGGCCGCCGACGACGCCAAGGACGAGATCGAGGAGCTGCTCCGCGGCGCCGACATGGTGTTCGTCACCGCCGGCGAGGGAGGCGGCACCGGCACCGGCGGGGCGCCCGTCGTCGCCACCATTGCCCGCAAGCTGGGCGCGTTGACCGTCGGCGTCGTGACGCGACCGTTCTCGTTCGAGGGCAAGCGGCGCGGCACCCAGGCCGAAAACGGCATCTCGGCGCTGCGGGAAAGCTGCGACACCCTCATCGTGATCCCCAACGACCGGCTGTTGCAGATGGGCGACGCCGCGGTTTCGCTGATGGACGCCTTCCGCAGCGCCGACGAGGTGCTGCTCAACGGTGTGCAGGGCATCACCGACCTGATCACCACGCCGGGGCTGATCAACGTCGACTTCGCCGACGTCAAGGGCATCATGTCCGGTGCCGGGACGGCGCTGATGGGCATCGGGTCGGCGCGCGGCGACGGCCGCGCGCTCAAGGCCGCCGAGATCGCGATCAACTCGCCGCTGCTGGAAGCTTCGATGGAAGGTGCACAGGGTGTGCTGATGTCGATCGCCGGCGGCAGCGATTTGGGGCTGTTCGAGATCAACGAGGCGGCGTCGCTGGTGCAGGACGCCGCCCACCAGGACGCCAACATCATCTTCGGCACCGTGATCGACGACTCGCTCGGCGACGAAGTGCGGATCACCGTCATCGCGGCGGGCTTCGATGCGAGCGGGCCCGGCCGAAAACCGGTCGTCGGCGGCGGCCAGACCCAGGGCATTGCGCCGGGCAAGGCCGGCAAGGTCAGTTCGCCGCTGTTCGAGCCAGTCGACGCGGTCAGCGTGCCGTTGCAGACCAACGGCGCGACCCTGAACATCGGCGGCGAGGACGACGAGGACGTCGACGTGCCGCCTTTCATGCGGCGCTAACGCGCCACGATGGGGGCCGCAGCATGCCGTCCGGCCGAGTCGGCGCTGGGCGAGCCGGATACTGGGTATGTGAGCGTTCGCATCCGGCGGGTGACCACTACCCGCGCTGGCGGTGTCTCGCCGCCGCCCTTCGACACCTTCAACCTCGGTGACCATGTCGGCGATGACCCGGCCGCGGTTGCGGCCAACCGGAGGCGGCTGGCCGCCGCTATCGGCCTTGGCGCCGACCGGGTGGTGTGGATGAACCAGGTTCACGGTGATCGGGTCGAGGTGATCGACGGGCCGCGCAATACCCCGGTCGCGGACACCGACGCGCTCGTGACGAGCACGCCGCGGCTGGCCTTGGCAGTGGTGAGCGCCGATTGCGTGCCGGTGCTGCTGGCCGACGCGCGGGCCGGCGTCGTCGCCGCCGTGCACGCCGGTCGGGTCGGAGCGCGTGATGGCGTGGTGGCCCGCGCAGTCGAGGCCATGGTGGCCGCGGGTGCGCATGAACCAGACATCTCGGCGCTGCTGGGGCCCGCGGTCAGCGGCCGTAATTACGAAGTTCCCGCCGCGATGGCCGATGAGGTTGAGGCGGCGTTGCCGGGCAGTCGCACCACCACCTCCAGTGGCACCCCCGGCCTGGACCTTCGTGCCGGAATTGCCTGTCAGCTCAAGGCTTTGGGTGTCGCCGCGATCGATGTCGACCCACGGTGCACGGTCGATGACGTCAGCCTGTTCAGTCATCGCCGAGACGCTCCGACGGGGCGGCTGGCGTCGGTGGTGTGGATCGAATGAACCAGGACTGTCGAGTGGCGGTAAAAGTTTCACCCCGACCGGAGCGGGAATCGGAATTGGCCGACGCCTTGACAGCGCTTCGATCGCGGCTCGCGGCGGCCGCCGAAGCGGCTGGCCGTAAAGTCGACGAAATTCAACTTCTGCCTATTACTAAATTCTTTCCAGCAACCGATGTGGCGATTTTGTCGAGTTTGGGATGCGCCGCCTTCGGCGAATCCCGCGAGCAGGAGGCGGCGGCAAAGGCAGGTGAGGTTGCAAGGTTGCTGGGCGGCTCATCGATATCGCCAAAGACATCGCCAAGCCTGCACTGGCACATGGTGGGCCAAATCCAGCGCAACAAAGCCCGGTCATTGGCCAACTGGGCGCACACCACCCACTCGATCAGCAGTACCCGGGTGGTGCGGGCGCTTGACCGCGCTGTGGCAGCGGCACGCAGCGACGGACGTCGAGACAATCCGCTGCGGGTTTACGTCCAGATCAGCCTCGACGGTGACGTTTCTCGAGGCGGCGTCGACGTCTCCGACGCGAAAGCCGTCGACGAAATCTGCGCGCAGGTCGAAGCCGCCGAATCCCTGGAACTGGTTGGGCTGATGGGCATCCCGCCGCTGGAGGGGGATCCCGATAAGGCGTTCGCGCGTCTGGAGTCGGAGCACCAGCGGGTACGCCGGACCCATCCGAAAGCGGTGGGATTGTCGGCCGGGATGTCCAACGACCTCGAAACCGCGGTCAAACATGGTTCGACGTGTGTGCGTGTCGGTACCGCGTTATTGGGCAGGAGACCGCTACCGTCACCCTAATTAGTCACTCCAGTCACATCTTCATCACAGACACCGCAACTCCCAGAGCCTAGAAGGGGTCCAGGCGATGAGCACACTGCACAAGGTCAAGGCGTACTTCGGTATGGCTCCGACGGAGGACTACGACGACGAGTACTACGACGACCAAGCCCCGACCCGGGGCGGCTACCCCCGGCAGCGGTTTGCCGACGACGGGTACGGCCGCTATGACGGGCGCGACTACGACGATCCACGCGGCGAACCCGGCGACTTCGCGTCGGCCAGCTATCGCGGCGGCTACCCCGACGAGCACCGGTTCCGGGCGCAAGAATACGACCGCGGCGACCTGGGCCGGCCGCGCTTCGGGTCATTGCGGGGCTCGACCCGCGGCGCACTGGCGATGGATCCGCGCCGGATGGCGATGCTGTTCGACGAGAGCAGCCCGCTGTCGAAGATCACCACGTTGCGGCCCAAGGACTACAGCGAGGCCCGCACCATCGGGGAGCGGTTCCGCGACGGCACCCCGGTGATCATGGACCTGGTCTCGATGGACAACGCCGATGCGAAGCGGCTGGTCGACTTCGCGGCGGGGTTGGCTTTTGCGCTGCGTGGTTCCTTCGACAAGGTCGCGACCAAGGTGTTTTTGCTCTCACCCGCCGACGTCGACGTCTCGCCCGAGGAGCGCCGGCGCATCGCCGAGACCGGCTTTTACGCCTACCAGTAGCCGCCCGCCGGCTCTGCCTACGGGCGGGCCACGTTGCTGGACAGATGTGTATCGGCTGTTGGAGTGGGTAGGCTTGGCGTTGCCGTGCTGGCCCCAGCCGGGGCTGTCATCAAAGTCACATCTTCTTCGTCACTAAGGTCGGGCTCTCGTTGACGCTGTTTGTGCACATCGTTGGTTTTGCGCTGTTTATCTTCTGGCTGTTGCTGATCGCTCGGGTCGTCGTCGAGTTCATCCGATCGTTCAGCCGGGACTGGCGCCCGCGGGGTGCGACCGTGGTCATTCTCGAGATCATCCTGTCGGTCACCGACCCGCCGGTGAAGCTGCTACGTCGGCTGATACCGCAGCTCACTGTCGGTGCCGTCCGTTTTGACCTGTCCATCATGGTGTTGCTGCTGGTGGCTTTTATCGGGATGAC
The DNA here is from genome assembly GCA_035552835.1 of Mycobacterium sp. GTDB lineage: Bacteria > Actinomycetota > Actinomycetes > Mycobacteriales > Mycobacteriaceae > Mycobacterium. The sequence goes on from DASZKQ010000545.1 coordinate 5,449, forward strand.
AATGGCGCTGGATTACCACGCCTGAATCGCGGGCTTGCCACGGGTGGCGGTGAACTGCGGGTCCCTGGTCGGTTTGCGCGGCTGCATTTCGTTGGCTCAACGCGCCGATTTGTCTCGCCTCTTAATCTTTGAAATTCGGTCTTATTTATCGGGCGATTCGGCAACCGGCGGGTCTGGTGTGACAGGATGGGCGGCAGTTGCAGTATGGCTACCACAACGTTCATGCCGACCTACACTTTCCTGGTCGGTTTGACCGTTCACACGCAAGGGGGCTAAGAATGCCGCTGACACCCGCAGACGTCCACAATGTGGCGTTCAGTAAGCCGCCGATCGGCAAGCGTGGTTACAACGAAGACGAGGTCGACGCCTTCCTCGACCTAGTAGAAAACGAGCTGACCCGGCTCATCGAGGAGAACTCTGACCTGCGTCAGCGGGTCAACGAGCTGGACCAGGAGCTGGCCAGTGCCGGAGCCGGCGCCGGCACCAGTGCGCAAGCCACCCAAGCCATTCCGCTGTACGAGCCCGAGCCCGAGCCCGTCAAGCCGCCGCCGCAGCCCGCCCCGCAGCCCGCCCCCCAGCCCGCCCCCCAGCCCGCGGCCGGTGGCCTCGGCGAAGAGCAGGCGTTGAAGGCGGCTCGGGTGCTCAGCCTGGCCCAGGACACCGCCGACCGGCTGACCGGTACTGCCCAGGTGGAGTCGGACAAGCTGTTGTCCGACGCGCGGGCCAATGCCGACCAGATTGTCAGCGACGCGCGTCGTGAGGCGGAGACGACGGTCGCCGAAGCCCGACAGCGTGCCGACGCGATGCTGGCCGATGCGCAAACCCGCTCCGAGACCCAGCTGCGCCAGGCCCAGGAGAAGGCCGACGCGTTGCAAGCCGACGCCGAGCGCAAGCACTCCGAGATCATGGGCACGATCAACCAGCAGCGCACGGTACTCGAGGGTCGGCTCGAGCAGCTGCGCACGTTCGAACGCGAGTACCGCACGCGGCTCAAGACATACCTGGAGTCCCAGCTCGAAGAGCTTGGCCAGCGCGGTTCGGCGGCGCCGGTCGATTCCAGCGCCACCAATGAAGCCGGGTTTAACCAGTTCAATCGAGGTAGTAACTAACTCGGCCGAGGGCGGTCGCTATCCTGCAGTGTTGGCGATGTTGCCCCTTCGGCTGGAGGTATACCGATGCTGATAATTGCGCTGGTCTTAGCGGTAATAGGCCTTGCCGCGTTGGTGTTCGCCGTTGTCACCAGCAATGAGTTGGTGGCCTGGGTGTGCATCGGTGCCAGTGTGTTGGGCGTGGTGCTGCTCATCGTCGATGCGCTACGGGAACGTCAGCGACGCGAGGTCGGCGCAGCCGCCAAAACATCCGGCCAGGCAGAGGGACATGAGCTTGGTGGCGACGAGGCCGCCGACTATCCCGAGAACACCTTCGGCGAGGGCGACGACGCGTCTGCACCGGAGGATGCGGGCTCGGAAGCAGACGCAGCAGACAGCGTCAGCGACGACCACAACAGCCGCTAGGACTCAACCGCCGAGGGCGGCGTGGCGAGCAGCTCCCGGACCTCGTCATCGGTGACTTGATCGAAGTCGGCGAAAACCTGCCCCACCGCCTCGAAATCGCTTGGCATGGTTGCGCATACCACGTCGTCGGCTTCCCGAGCCAGCTCCTCGCAGGCTGATTGCGGCCCCACCGGCACAGCGACGACTATCGATTCCGGGTTACTCGCGCGCAGCGCGCGCAGTCCCGCGAGCATGCTCGCACCGGTGGCAATCCCGTCATCCACCAAAATCACGGTCTTACCGCGCGGATCGGCGACCGGCCGTCCGCCGCGATAGGCACGCTCCCGCCGGTCGAGCTCGATCGTTTCGCGGTCGATGACCTCGCGCAGCTGCTCGTCGCTGATGCGAAGACTCGACACCACGTTGTCGTTCATGACGACGACGCCGCCGCTGGCCAGCGCACCCATCGCCAGTTCCGACCACCGCGGCACGCCCAGCTT
>DASZKQ010000546.1:0-4117 GCA_035552835.1 Mycobacterium sp.
GCGCCGCCAGGCGTGACACCGGGGTCGCCGAACTCAGCGGTGGCGAGGCCGGCCACGACAACGGCTATGAGGCGGTCACCGAATCTGTTTCACAGTGGTCACCGGACGCCGACAGCGATCTCGCGTCGTCAAGATTGTCCGGCGGCTATCGGGCGCCGCTGCGTCCGCGGACGGTGCGTCTGCCAAGTCAGCCGGTCAGCGACTGGATGCCGCCAGGGCGTACCGATTTGGTTGACGAGCCGCTGTCCGACGAAATCGAAAGTCCCGCAGAGTTTTCCGACTTAGACGAAGAGTTGGACGAGCATTTCGACGAAGAGCACATTGAGGACGAGCATTTCGACGAAGAGCACTTCGAGGACGAGCATCTCGACGAAGAGCACTTTGAGGAAGAGCACTTCGAGGAAGATCCAGATGCCGTGGACACGGCTCCGACGCGAATCCCAACACCGAGCGAAGTTCGGGGCGGGCGACATGCAGCCGCGGACCCCGACGAAGACACCACTCACTTCGCGGCCGCTACCCGATTTGTGCCCGGCCAGCTAACAATGCACCTACCGCTGGACGATCCGTACCAGGTGCCCGACGGATACCCCGTCAAAGCCAACGCCAGCTTTGGCCTCTATTACATGCCCGATAGCGCACTCTACGAGGACACGCTTGCCGAAATCTGGTTCGTTAGCGAAGAAATCGCGCAAGCGAACGGGTTCAATAAGGCGCAATAGCCGAGTGGGCCGCAGCAGTCAGATCTTGCGGATCACCGTGACGACCTTGCCGAGCACGGCAGCGTGGTTGCCCGGAATGGGATCGAAGGCCGGGTTGTGCGGCATCAGCCAGACCTGACCACCGGTGCGCTTGAAGGTCTTGATGGTGGCCTCGCCGTCGATCATCGCCGCCACGATGTCGCCGTTGTCGGCCACGTTTTGCTGACGCACCACGACCCAGTCGCCGTCGCAGATCGCGGCGTCGACCATCGAATCACCGACCACCCTGAGCAGGAATAGCGCGCCCTCGCCGACGAGTTCCCGTGGCAGCGGAAAGACATCTTCGACGGCTTCCTCGGCAAGGATCGGACCGCCCGCCGCGATGCGCCCCAAGACAGGAACAAAGGTAGGTTCCGGCAGTGCGTCGGAGCCCGAGACATCGGTGAGGACCGCCGGTTTCACGTGGTCGTCGGCGCCGCGCACATCGACAGCGCGCGGGCGGTTGGGGTCACGGCGCAGATAGCCCTTGCGCTCGAGTGTGCGCAGTTGGTGAGCCACTGAGGATGTCGACGTCAGACCTACGGCATCGCCGATTTCCCGGATGCTCGGCGGATATCCGCGACTGTTGACCGAGGCGCGGATGACGTCCAAAATCGTGCGCTGCCGCTCAGTGAGCCCGGAATCCGCAGATCGCGCGCTGCGGGCAGGGCCGGCGTCGGGGGTATCGGTGTCGCTCATATGGACGAATGTAGCCGCATTCAGCCGCAATTTCAAACATGTGTTCGAGGCGTGTCGGCGTATTGCCGCTGGCGCGGCCGCGAAAGTTGTCAGTGCCGTGCCCTAACGTCTGCTGCGTGTGCAACAGTTCGATCACATGTTCGGAATTCGAACGCATTATCGATTATGCTTCGAACAAGTGATCGAGTACTAGCTGAGCGGAGGAACGCACATGATGCCCATCGAGACGATCTCACCGAACGCGCCGATCCGTTGCCGGCCGGCCCAGGTGCGTCCGGCCGGCCGCCGCGACCGGCCCGGAGCCAGGGGTCCGCAGCCGTCGAGACCGGTCGCTGCGCCCCCGCGTTGCCGCGGCACCGGAGTGCTGATGTCGACGGCGCCACATCGCCCACGTCCGATTACACCGGCGACCACGGTGGTGCTGGCCCTGCTCGCGGCGCTGATCACCGTGTGGCTCGGACTGGTGGCGCACTTCGGTGACATGCTGCGTGGCGGCTCCGACCAGATGGCGGGCCACCTGCCCGACCGGCTCGCCGTGGTGCGAGTCGAGCCAGGGGAGACTCTCCACCACTTGGCGGCCCGGGTAGCACCCGATGCGCCGACCGGCGAGGTCGCGGCGCGCATCCGCGAACTCAACGATCTCGACTCCGCGACGGTGACCGCCGGTCAGACGCTGATCGCACCGGTGGGCTGACGGCTCCGCCGTGCACGGCCGCGACTGCCGGGCGCGACCTCTGATGACGCTAGGTCCGTGGGGGAGTGCGCAGGTACGCTCGGGATGGTCTGAGACATCCCGTTGTCGGCGCGGCGAAGGAGCGGTCATGCACTGTCCGTTCTGTCGCCATCCCGATTCGCGAGTCGTCGACTCACGGGAGACCGACGAGGGTCAGGCCATCCGACGCCGCAGGTCCTGCCCGGAGTGCGGGCGGCGATTCAGCACCGTGGAGACCGCGGTGCTGGCCGTCGTCAAGCGCAGCGGTGTCACCGAACCGTTCAGCCGCGAGAAGGTGATCAGCGGTGTGCGTCGGGCCTGCCAGGGCCGCCAAGTCGACGACGATGCGTTGAATCTGTTGGCCCAGCAGGTCGAAGACGCGGTACGAGCCAGTGGGTCACCGGAAGTCCCGAGCCACGAGGTCGGGCTGGCGATCCTTGGTCCACTGCGAGAACTCGACGAGGTGGCCTATCTGCGATTCGCCTCGGTATACCGGTCCTTTTCGTCCGCAGACGATTTCGAACGCGAGATCCAGGCGCTGCGTGCCCACCGCAAGGTGTCGGCTCCCGGTTGACCGCGGGTAGGTTCGGGCCATGACTCGAGCCCTGCACACCCAGGTCTGTGTTGCCGGTGGCGGTCCTGCGGGCTTGGTTCATGCGCTGCTGCTGGCTCGCGCCGGGATCCAGGTCGTCGTCTTGGAAAAGCACAACGATTTTCTGCGCGACTTCCGCGGTGACACCGTGCATCCCACCACCCTGCGGATCATGGACGAGCTGGGATTCATTGATGAACTCCTGCGTCTGCCGCACACCAAGATCACGCGAGTTGCGTTCGACACTGACGGCTCACTTCGCACTTTTGGCAACTTCAGCGCGCTCAAATGGCTGAACTTCAAACAGCCTTACGTCGCATTGATGCCGCAGTGGGACTTCCTGGACTTTCTCGCCGAAAAGGCAAGTGCCTACCCGGAATTCACCTTGATCCGCAACGCGGAAGTCAAGGATTTGATCGTTGAGGGCGGCTGGGTCGTCGGGGCGCGCACGCCGGAACTGGAAGTGCGTGCCGAGCTGGTGGTCGGCGCCGACGGGCGCGCATCGGCGGTGCGCGCTGCGGCGGGGTTGGAGATCGCCAGCGCGCACTCCCCGATTGACGTGTTGTGGTTCCGGCTGAAGTGGCGCCCAGGCGATCCTGAAGAACTCTTTGCGATACTCCGTAAGGGGTTGCTGATGGCCATGATCTACCGGGGCGACTACTGGCAGGTCGCGCATGTCATGCCGAAGGGCCAGAACCCGCAAGAGGGCTCACTGGAGGCGTTCAAGACGCGTCTGGTGTCTGCGCAGCCCAAGTTGCGCGAACACGTCAACGATTTGCACTCCTGGGACGACACCAGCCAGCTCGATGTGCGGGTGGATCGGCTCAAGACTTGGTGGCGTACCGGGCTGCTGTGTATTGGCGATGCCGCACACGCGATGTCACCGGCTGGTGGAGTCGGTATCAATCTCGCTGTCGCGGATGCGGTGGCCGCGGCCAACATCCTTTGTGCCCCGTTGCGCGAAGGCCGGTTGACAGATGCCGACCTCGCCAAGGTGCAGCGTCGGCGTGAGTTGCCGGCCCGGATCATCCAAGCCGGCCAGGTATTCATCCAGGACCGGGCAGTCGAACCCAATTTGACCGGCGACCTGTCGCCGATCCGTATCCCGAAGTTCGTCGGCCGCGGCCCGCTGCAGTTCATCCCGCCGATCGTTGTCGGCCGAGGTTTCCGCCCGGAGCATGTCCGCACGTCGGACGTACACGCTGCCTAGTGCGCAGCAGATAGGCTGGCAGCATGCTGCCTGACCTGCACCCCGACTTGCAGGCGCTCGCTCCGCTACTCGGTACCTGGCAGGGTCGTGGGTCCGGGACATACCCCACGATCGAGCCGTTCGACTACCTCGAGGAAGTCGCGTTTTCCCATGTGGGCAAGCCG
>DASZKQ010000547.1:0-1710 GCA_035552835.1 Mycobacterium sp.
GTCGAGCGCGTTGCCGAAGGCCGCAACCTGAGTGTGGACGCCGTCGATGCGGTTGCCCGGGGCCGGGTCTGGACCGGGGCCGATGCGCTCGAGCATGGTCTGGTCGATGAACTCGGCGGTCTGCGGGCCGCGGTACGCAAAGCGAAAGCGCTGGCCGGACTGGATGAAGACGCCAAGGTCCGCTTGGTCGGCTATCCGGGGTCGTCGGTGTGGGACTTGCTGCGGCCACGACCGTCGTCGCAGCCCGCAGCGGCGTCGATTCCGGATGCGTTGGGCGGGTTGATCACTCAGTCGGTGATGGGCATCATCGAGCAGGCTGAGCGGTCGCTGACCGGCGCCAGCGTGCTGTGGGTGGGGGAGTCCCGCTTCTAGCCGGCCAGCGTTCCGCTGACGTAGATGATCTCGCCCAGCGGATCGTCGTCCTCCGGCGCGGGAACGGCACGCCCATTGCTGAGGAACAGATCCGCGCGGGTGGTATCGGTGACATCCCACGACTTGGCGCGCAGGTAGTCGACTACGTGGTTGCGCTGGCCGGTGTAGATCAGCGACGGCATGTCGATGTCGACGCCTTGCTCGCGCAGCGGGGCGGACATCTCGCGGGCGCGATCGGCGTCGAAATCGACGATGGCGGGGACGTATTCGGTCGCGACCGTGCTACCCGGTGCACTCAACGCGGTGATGTTGTCGAACAACCGATCCTGAGCTTCCGGCGGCAGGTAGATCAGCAGGCCCTCGGCCAGCCAAGCCGTCGGTGCGCCGGCGTCCAGTCCGGCATCGCGTAACGCGGCCGGCCAGTCGCCCCGCAAGTCGATCGCGACGGTGCGGCGGGTCGCGGTGGGCTCGGCGCCGAGGTCGGCCAGCGTGCGGGTTTTGAATTCGATCACCTGTGGCTGGTCGATCTCGTACACCACTGTGTTAGCGGGCCAGTCCAACCGGTAGGCGCGGGCGTCCAAGCCGGAAGCGAGGATCACCACCTGGCGAACGTCCGAAGCGACGGCGGCCAGCAGGTAGTCGTCGAAATACTTGGTGCGCAAGCCCATACCATCGACGATCGCCTGCATCCGCTCCGGCGACGAGTTCGGGAGTAGCGTGAGATCGAGATCGCCGTCGATCATCTTGACGAAGAAATCCAGCCCGACCGCCCGGACCAGCGGCTCAGCGAACGGATCGTTGATCAGTGCCCGGGCATCTTTGGTCGCCATCGCGCGGCCCGCGGCGACCATGGTCGCGGTGGCGCCCACACTGGAGGCCAGATCCCAACTGTCGTCGTCGGTGCGTGACATGTCTTCCTATTTCAGCGTCGCGGCGACGTAGCTGACCTCGCCGAACACCGCCATGGTCGCCTCCTCGGGAAATTGGAAGCCGTTGCGGGCGTAGAGCTCTTTGGCCGGATGCGCGTCCACCTGCCAACTATGCTCGGCGAGATAGTCGACGACAACGCTGCGTTCGCCGGCGTAGAAGAGGTCGGCTGCGTTGAGGTCGAAACCAAAGGTGCGCCAGCGGTCGCTGATCTGTTGCAGGCGTTCGTCGGTGAAGGCGTTCGGGTCGGGAACGTGCTCGGTGGCGAGTCGGCTGCCCGGTGCGCTGAGCGCGGTGATGTTGTCGAACAGTCGGTCCTGGGCGTCGGCCGGCAGGTAGGGCAGCAGTCCTTCAGCACTCCAGGCGGTCGGCTGGCTGACGTCGAAGCCCCGGGCGCGCAGCGCGGCCGGC
>DASZKQ010000548.1:0-6211 GCA_035552835.1 Mycobacterium sp.
CGTGTCGAGGCCGCCCAGGTGCATGTTGAGCGTGTGCCGGGAGGCCTCGAACAGGGCCGGGTTTTTGAGCCGATCCTGCATGAAGCTCAAGAACAGGATCGCGAAGATGACCGAGTCCGCACCGATGAAGACCCAGATGCCCTCCACACCGGGAAGGCGTCTGGGTTTCACTCGCTCAGCGGTAACGATCCCCACGCCAGAAACTAAGCATTCAGCCGCCCCGCTGCTTCGTCCTCGGCCTGGAGCCGGGGGATGGCCTTGATGATGTAGTAGGAAAGCCCCGGGATCCAGAAGAACCAGGTGAAGAACGCGATCCAGAAGCTGATCACGCCGTTGAAGCACAGCGGCCCGGTATTGACGAACGGGATGGCACTGACCACGAAGAACGACAAGATCGTGATCCAGCCCCACCAGCTGACGATGTTCGGGACCAGCTTCTTCTCCCGCTTGTCACGCATGAACACGATGCTGGCGCCGGCGATCTGCCACGAGGTGACGAAGTACGCCAAGTCGATCAGGAGCCAGCCGAACCAGTACAACGTGTGCGCCATGCCGGGGGTGATGTTGTCAATCTCGTGCGCTGCGGTGAGCCAGATCGCGCACGCCGTCATGATCGGCGCACAGGTAATCGTGCCACCCATCATCTCGAGCTTGGACCACACACCCCCGGGGCCCTCGACGCGTTCCATCACCCGGGAGACCGCCACGCTCCACACCATGTAGAAGGCCGTGCACGTGAGGCAGACGCTCATCCCGATCATGATCGGCAGCCGGTAGTTCTTGTAGTGGTCCCAGACTGCTTGCGGCTCCGCCCACGCCGGGAACGGTGAGATGTTGCGCGCCAGCAGCCCCCACAGGCAGAAGAACGCGGTTATGAAGGCGAAGCCTGTCCACGCCATGACCTTCCATGACCTGTAGTCGGTCGGGTATGGCGCCAACCCACGCGCGGGGATGACGGTGGGGGGTTCGGCATGTATTGCCATCGGATCTGCTCCCTAAATCACGGTAAACAAGCACAGCGACAATCCAAGACCGCCGCCGTGCTTCTCAGGTATCACCATCGTCGCCCACGCGGCCAATCGCGCGCTTCACCCGAATGAGCGCCTTTGGCTCACCTGTTCGGGGCATCCCGCGGAAATGCCGACGCTAAAACCCTGCCCCGTGGACCTCGTGGCCGGGCTTCTCGGCCGCGAGCCCGCGGTACGCCCCTTCGGCGGTCGCGCCGTGATTGATGACCGCGTCCACTTCGCGCGCGATCGCCATGGAAAGGCCGTAGCTCTTGGCGAACTCCATGATGACGCTGACAGCTTTGACACCCTCAGCGACCTGATTCATCGACGCGATGATCTCGTCGATCGGCTTACCCGCGCCGAGCTGCTCACCGACATGGCGGTTGCGGCTGCGCTGGCTGGTGCACGTGACGATGAGATCGCCGATGCCAGCCAGCCCGGCAAAGGTGTCGCGGTGCCCGCCGGCAGCTTCGCCGAGCTTGGACATCTCGCGGACCGCGCGCGCCATCACCATCGCGCGGGTGTTTTCGCCGATACCGAGTGAGTAGCCCATACCGACGGCGATAGCGTAGACGTTCTTCAGTGCACCCGCCATTTCGACCCCGACGACATCGTCGGTGGTGTACGTCCGAAATCGCCTGGTACGGAATAACTCTGCGAGATTGGCGGCCAGATGCTGGTCGGGCATTGCCAGTACCGCCGCAGCCGCGTAGCCTTCAGCCACCTCGCGGGCGATGTTCGGCCCGGCCAGGATGCCGGCAGGATGCCCGGGCAGCACTTCCTCGACGACCTGGCTCATCCGCATGTTGGTCCCCTGCTCCAGGCCCTTGACCAGCGACACCACCGGCACCCATGGCCGCAGCTCCCTGGCTAGTTCGGTCAGCACCCCGCGAAAACCGTGCGACGGCACACCCATGACGACGACGTCGGCGCAATTGGCCGCCTCGGCGAAGTCGGTGGTGGCGCGCAGTGTCTCGCTCAGCACGACGTCGTTGCCGAGATAGCGGCTGTTGCGGTGGTTTTCGTTGATGTCTTTGGCCGTGGCCTCGGAGCGCACCCACTGCAGCGTGGGCCCGCGGCGCGCGCAGATTGATGCGATGGTGGTGCCCCAGGAGCCGCCGCCGAGGACGACGACATTGGGCTGGCGTTGAGCAGGACTCATGCCGATGACACCGTGGTGACCCGGCCGAGCCAGCTGCCGTTCGACGGGACGGGTGTCCGGTGCACGTTCGTCTCTGTCTGCACTACGGCGTCTGTCCTTCCTGGTGCACCCTCGGTGGCGCCGCCTTGGTCCGGATCGCTGCTGTGGCTCAGGGCGCTGGCACCTCGTAGCGGGTAAGGCATTGTCATCCTCGTCGACGCGGCCGCCGCACGCTTCCCCCCGAAGAGCACATTTTGCTCTCCTTTTCGGGGCATGCCCCGAAAAGCGGCTGGGCGCGGAAACCTCCTGGGCGCCGGCGGGTGTGCAACTTCGTCCGAGTTCGGCGGCCGTCATTCGCCCACGGCGGCCTCGTCGACGACGATCGCATCACGCTCATCCGCCAAGGCCAAGGCCGCGGCGTAGCCGTGCACATGCCTGCGCATGCGGCGCCCCGCAGCCCCGATGTCGCGATCCCGGATCGCGGTGGTGATCGCCCGGTGTGCCTGGGTTGTCACCGCGCGAACCTCGGCGTCGACGAAGGCGGCGTTCTCGGTGCCGGCGTAGATCGCCTGCGATAGCGCGATCATGAATCCCGTCAACAGCTCGTTGTGACTGGCCACTGCCACACACACGTGCCAATCCAGATTGGCTTGCAGGAACCGCGCGAGATCGGCTTCGGGGTCGGCGATCGCCTCGTTCGCCCGATCCAATTCGGCGAGGTCCTCATCGGCCCGGTTGCGGGCGGCTAGCTCGGCGCAGAACGGTTCCAGGGCCTCCCTGGTCTCCATCAGGTCGACGAGTTTGATGCGCCTGCCGCGGATGAGCATGCTCACCGAGTTCGCCATCGACTTGGTGGTGGGTCGCTGAACAAATGCGCCGCCTGCACGCCCGGTCTTGACCCGAACGAGGTTTTGCACTTCCAGAATGCGCAGCGCCTCGCGCACGGTAGCCCTGCTCATCTGCGCTTGTTTGACCAGCTCACGCTCTGCGGGCAGCGGGTCACCCTCGGCGAGTTCACCCGTCAGGATCCGCTCACGGAGCTCGCCAGCAAGCACGTCGGACGCCTTGGGGACCTCGACCGGGCCCAGCCTGAACTCGGATTGCGAACGCGGGTTCGCAGGATCGGCTGCTTCCATCGCACGCCTCTCATGGTTTATGGTCAGACCTAAGATACCATTTACTATGTCGGCCGTTCACGAACCTGACCTGGCGCGTGGCCGCGGTGGCAGGAGAAATGCCAATGCACTTAGAGCTTTCCGACGAGCAGGAACTGTTCACGACTTCGCTCCGCGAATGGTTGGGCGAACGCGCCGGCTTGTCGTCGGTCCGTAGCTGGTTGGACACCGGCGATCCCGCCGCCTTCGAGCGGCTCTTTGTCGACGAAGGTTGGGCGGGGGTCGGCTTCGACGAGGACCTGGGCGGCCAAGGCGGGGGCCTGCTGGAATTGGCGCTCACGGCGCGCGAGCTCGGGCGCGCCGCGGCGCCATCGAGCGGCTGGCTGCAGTCGGCGATCGTCGTCCCGGCCCTTTCCAGCGAACCGGCGTTGGTGCGCGCGGCGACGGAATCCGGCGACGTGACCGCGTTGGCGGTCCGGGCGGACCGCATCCCTGCGGCGGTGACGTCGGTGCTGAGTAGCGATGGCCGACTGCGTGGGCGGATCCCGTGTGTATTGGGCGCCGCCCGGTCGCGGCGGTTGCTGGTGCCCTTAGTTGACGGTGAGGCCACGTCGCTGTGGCTGGTGGACGGCGCTGACGGGGGTGTGGGGGTCCACCCCCGGACGCTGCTGGACCGATCCCGCGATGTCGCCGATGTCGTCCTTGATGGCGTCGCGGCGCGCCGGCTCGACATCGACGCCACCGCCGCGCTCGGCGAAATCGCCACCAGGGCAGCGATTCTCGTCGCCGCCGACGCGCTGGGCGCAGCTGAACGGATGCTCCAACTGGCCGTCGACTACAGCAAACAGCGCCAGCAGTTCGGCCGGCCGATCGGCTCGTTTCAGGCGGTCAAACACGCCGCCGCGCAGATGCTGGTCACCGTCGAGTCCTCGATGTCAATCGTCTGCTATGCGGCGCAGTCGGCCGAGGAGGGTTTGCCTGAGCGCGCGACCCATGCGGCCGTGGCGAAGGCGCAGGTCACCCACGGCGGCGCCGAAATCGCCGACAGCGCACTGACTCTGCACGGCGCCGTCGGCTACACCTGGGAGCACGATCTGCACCTGTTCTACAAGCGGGCCAAACTCGACCGGGTGCTGTTCGGCACGCCGACGGCTTGGAACGAGCGCATCGCAGACATTCTGCCGCTAATTCCGGCCACGGCATGACCGCGTGAAGGTGACGGGCGCCTCAAGCAAGCGGCCTTCCTTTTTGGTCTGTCCATTAGTATGATTAACGCTTAGACCGATTCCCCCATACCCGTCGAGCGGAGAACGTTGTGGACTTCGAATTGAGCGAGGACCAGCAGACGATCCGCGCTGCTGTCGCGGAGTTGGCGGGCAAGTTTGACGACCACTACTGGATGACCAAAGACCAGAAGCACGAGTTTCCGACAGAGTTCTATGACGCGTTCGCCGAGGGCGGCTGGCTCGGCATCACCACGCCGGAGGAATACGGCGGCCACGGGTTCGGCATCACCGAGGCATCGATCCTGCTGGAGGAGGTCGCGGCCAGTGGGGCCGGGATGAATGGCGCCAGCTCGATGCACATGTCGATATTCGGCATGCATCCGGTGATCGTGCACGGCTCCGAGGAGCTCAAGGCCCGCACGCTGCCCCGGATCGTCACCGGTGACCTGCACGTGTGCTTCGGAGTCACGGAGCCGGGCGCGGGACTGGACACCACGAAGATCACCACCTTCGCCCGGCGCAATGGCGCCCACTACGTCGTCAACGGCCGCAAGGTGTGGATCTCCAAGGCGCTGGAATCGGAGAAGATTCTACTGCTGACCCGCACCACGAAGTTCGAGGACATCGCACGCAAGACCGATGGCATGACCTTGTTCCTGACCGATCTCGATCGAAGCAAGGTCGACATTCGCCCGATTCCCAAGATGGGCCGAAACGCGGTCTCCTCCAACGAACTGTTCATCGACGGCCTCGAGATCCCCGTCGAGGACCGCGTCGGGGAGGAAGGCCAGGGTTTCCGCTACATCCTCGACGGGCTCAACCCCGAGCGCTGCCTGATCGCTGCCGAGGCGCTGGGCATGGGACGCGCCGCACTGCGCGCGGCCGTGCGGTACGGCAACGAGCGCGAGGTGTTCGGCCGGCCGATCGGCATGAACCAGGGACTCCAGTTCCCGCTCGCCGACTCGTTGGCCCGCCTGGACGCCGCCGAGCTCATGTTGCGCAAGGCAACCTGGCTTTACGACGACGGCAAACCCTGTGCACGCGAAGCCAATACAGCCAAATACTTATGCGCGGACGCCGCGTTCGACGCAGCCGACCGCGCCCTCCAAACACACGGTGGCATGGGCTACTCCGAGGAGTACCACGTCGCGCGGTATTTCCGGGAAGCCCGGTTGACCCGCATCGCCCCTATCAGCCAGGAGATGGTGCTCAATTACCTGGGAGAGCATGTGCTGGGCCTGCCGAGGAGCTACTGATGACGCAGCGGCGTGACGTGTTCCGGCTCGACGGGCGCTCGGCGCTGGTGACCGGCGCGGGCAGCGGTGTCGGCCAGGCCATTGCCCGCGCTTTCTCCGCGGCCGGGGCCGCGGTGCTGGTGACCGACATCGACAAGGACGCCGCGGTGGCCACCGCGGAATCGATCATCACGGCCGGCGGTACCGCCCAGCCGTTCGTCCTCGACGTGCGCGACTCGGCTGCGGCGAGCGAAGCCGCCGCCGCCGCGGCCGAACTTGGCGGCGGCACACTGCATGTCCTGGTCAACAACGCCGGCTCCATCGCGCCCGCGATGTTCAAGGACCTTTCCGAGGAGAACTTCCGCCGGATCGTCGACATCCATCTCGTGGGGAGCTTCGTGTGCAGCCAGGCGGCACTGCGACACCTGCCGAGCGACGGCACCGGCCGCATCATCAACGTCACCTCCGCGGCCGGCCTCACCGG
>DASZKQ010000549.1:0-4296 GCA_035552835.1 Mycobacterium sp.
AAAAGGCAGGCAGAATTCAAATCAGAGAAACCTGACAAAACAAAACAAAACCACACCCCAACACGAGGCATCAAGGCATGGCAAAAAACAACAACAAAAACAAAACCACCAAACACACTATTGAGTTCTCAAACAACACCCGTGAACAGGCAACCCTGCTACTATACTCTGCGGCACAGGGGTGGTCAACTCGCCACCGTTCCGCGAAGGACCGGTGAGAATCGTTATGTCCCAACTATTCTACGCGCTCGATCTCCGCTCCGAGACTGACCAGATTTTCCACGAACAGCGGATAGCCGCGGTCGATGTGAAAGACGTCGTGCACCTCGGTGTCACCGTCGGCCACCAGTCCGGCGAGCACCAGGCCGGCGCCGGCCCGGATGTCCGATGACCATACGGGTGCACTCGACAGTTGCGGCAGGCCTCGCACGACGGCATGGTGCCCGTCGGTGCGGGCGTCGGCGCCGAGGCGGATCATCTCCTCGACAAATCGGAACCGTGCCTCAAACACGTTCTCGGTAATCATCGATGTGCCGTCGGCAATCGAAGCCAGGCCAATCGCCATCGGCTGCAGATCCGTAGGGAACCCGGGGAACGGCAGCGTTGCGACATTGACGGCCTTCGGGCGCTCGTACTGCGTTACCCGGAAACTGGCGTCAGTCTGGGTAACGGTGGCGCCCGCGTCGTGCAGTTTATGCAGTACAACCTGGAGGTGCGCCGGATCGATCCCGGTCACCGTGATGTCACCGCGGGTCATCGCTGCGGCGATGCCCCAGGTGGCCGCCACAATCCGGTCGCCGATGACGCGATGCTCGGTCGGATACAGCCGCGGTACACCGGTGATCGTCATCGTCGGCGAGCCGGCGCCTTCGACCTGAGCACCCATCTGGTTCAACATCGTGCACAGGTCCACCACGTCGGGTTCGCGCGCGGCATTGTGAATCGTGGTGACGCCTTCCGCCAGCACCGCAGCCATCAAGATGTTCTCGGTGGCTCCGACTGACGGAAACTCCAGCTGAATCTCCGCGCCCCGCAAGGTATCTGCTTGGGCGACGACACAGCCGTGCTCGATATTGCAGATAGCTCCCAACTGCCGCAGCCCGGCCTGATGCATATCCAGCGGACGTGACCCGATGGCGTCACCGCCCGGCAGTGCGACTTTGGCCCGCTTGCACCTCCCGACGAGGGGGCCGAGTACGCAGACCGAGGCTCGGAACTGGCGGACTGCGGCAAAGTCTGCGTCGTATTTCGGCTCGTCCGGGGAGGTGATGCGTACGGTTGCGCCGGACAGTTCGACCGTGGCGCCCAGGCCCCTCAGCACCTCCGCCATCAGCGGGACGTCCAGGATGTCGGGGCAGTTGGTGATCGTGCTGGTGCCTTCGGCAAGAAGGGCTGCAGCCATCAACTTGAGAACGCTGTTCTTTGCCCCGCCAACAGCGACTTCGCCCGCCAACCGGCTGCCACCGGTCACCACGAAACGCTCGGCCACCCGGGTTAGTTTAGTGAAGCGGTTTCGCCCTGTCAGTCGGCATGGCGGTCCGAGCGGTACGGTTTTTAGTCATGGCAGTACACCTGACCCGCATCTACACCCGCACCGGCGACGACGGCACCACGGGCTTAAGCGATTTCTCGCGGGTCTCCAAGAACGACGCGCGGTTGGTGGCCTATGCCGACTGCGACGAAGCCAACTCAGCGATCGGCGTTGCGATCGCGCTCGGACACCCAAAGCAACAACTAGCAGACGTCTTACGGCAAGTCCAGAACGACCTGTTCGATGCCGGTGCGGATCTCTCGACTCCAGTTGTCGAAAACCCCAAGCATCCTCCGTTGCGCATCACGCAGTCATACATTGACCGACTCGAAACGTGGTGTGACGAGTTCAACGAGGGCCTGCCTGCGCTCAACTCCTTTGTGCTCCCTGGCGGTTCACCACTTTCGGCGCTGCTGCATGTCGCCCGCACAGCGGTGCGCCGTGCTGAGCGTTCGGCGTGGTCCGCGATCGAACAACACCCATCGGATGTCAATCCGTTACCCGCTAAGTATCTAAATCGATTGTCCGACTTGCTGTTTATCTTGTGCCGACTGGCCAATTCCGACGGGGACGTGCTGTGGCAACCGGGCGGCGGACAGGCCAGCCAGCCTGAGGAGTAAACCTCAGATCAGATGCTGCGGCGCCGCGCGCGTGGCGAGGGACGTGACTCCAACCACGACTGGAAAGCGGTTAAAGCACCTCGGTCCAGCGCGATTTCATAACCCGCCCTTCGGTCCTGCGTCGTGTCGCGCAGTTCCAACACAATGATCTCTTCAGTCATGATGTCGAACTCATCACCGCGTGGCGAACGCCGCGAAATTATCTCCACGCCTCGTCTGTTGAGCCCACGATCCGGCCACAGGCGAACACTGGACAATCGGTAGAAGGCGGCATCACTACCCCGGTAGCGGATCACGCCGTGGCGCCAACCATGGCCCCCAACCGCGGGGATGTCCCGCATGATCGCCGCTGTCCCACCCTGGCGCAGTTTCCACAGGCGATAGCTCAAGGCGACGACGGCAATTCCCAACACGGCGACTAGCACGACCATGGCAATCATGAGCGTGCTCATCGGCGCGGTCCGCTAGTCGAGCGCGCCGATAGCGCGGAGTCTGGCCCGCCCCCTGGCGGCGACGCGGGGATCGTCTGACTCCGAATCCTCTTTCGCCGCGGCCTCGTCGATCTCCGAGTCGAACTCCGCGGATTCGGCGAGGATGCTCACTGCCTCCTCAGTCACCGTCAGAAAACCGCCATCCACCGCGATGCGCAGGTCCTTCTCGCCCTCACGTTCGACGCGAACCATGGCGTCGTCGACTAGTTGGGCTACTAGCGGGATATGCCTTGGCAGGATACCAATCTCGCCAACGGTGGTGCGGGTGAAGATGAAGGTCGCCTGACCCGACCAGATTTTCCGGTCGACGGCAACGATCTCCACGTTCATCTCGGCCATGTCACACTCGATTCATCACAGCTTGGCGCCGAAGCTTTCAGCCTTCTTGGCCAGGTCATCGAGGCCGCCGATCAGGAAGAACGCCTGCTCGGGCACATGGTCGAACTCGCCCTTTGCGAGCTTGTCGAACGCCTCGATGGTTTCCTTCAGCGGCACGGTGGAACCGGGCTGACCGGTGAACTGTTCGGCGGCCATCATGTTCTGCGAGAGGAACCGCTCGATGCGTCGCGCCCGGTTGACCTGTTGCTTGTCCTCTTCGGAAAGCTCGTCGACACCCAGAATCGCGATGATGTCTTGTAGATCCTTGTAGCGCTGCAGGATCCGAATTACTTCCTGCGCCACCCGGTAGTGCTCGTCACCGACCACCGAGGGGTCCAGGATAGTCGAGCTGGACGCCAACGGGTCCACCGCGGGGAAGATGCCCTTGGAGAACACATTTCGGGACAGCTCGGTGGTCGCGTCCAGGTGTGCGAACGTCGTCGCCGGCGCAGGGTCGGTGTAGTCGTCGGCGGGCACGTACACTGCTTGCATCGAGGTGATGGACTTTCCCCGCGTTGAGGTGATCCGCTCCTGGAGCTCACCCATTTCGTCGGCCAGGGTCGGTTGATACCCCACCGCCGACGGCATCCGGCCGAGCAGTGTGGACACCTCGGATCCGGCCTGGGTGAACCGGAAGATGTTGTCGATGAACAACAGCACGTCCTGGCCCTGCTCATCGCGGAAGTACTCGGCCATCGTCAAGGCCGACAACCCCACCCGCATACGGGTGCCGGGCGGCTCGTCCATCTGACCGAACACCAGCGCGGTGTCCTTGAGCACGTCGGCTTCGCCGAGCTCGACCCACAGGTCGTTGCCCTCGCGGGTGCGCTCGCCCACACCGGCGAATACCGAGGTACCACCGAAGTTTCGGGCGATACGATTTATCATCTCTTGGATCAGAACCGTCTTGCCCACGCCCGCACCACCGAACAGCGCAATCTTGCCGCCGCGCACGTAGGGCGTCAGCAAGTCGACGACCTTCAGGCCGGTCTCGAGCATCTCGGTGCGCGGTTCCAGCTCGTCGAACGGCGGCGGCTTGCGGTGAATCGGCCAGTGCTCGAAGTCTTCTCCGTAGCCCGGCTCGTCCAGGCAGTGGCCCAGCGCGTTGAAGACGTGGCCCTTGACGCCGTCGCCGACCGGCACCGAGATCGAGTTCCCGGTGTCGATCACCTCGACGCCACGTACCAGCCCGTCGGTCGGCTGCAGCGAGATGGTGCGGACTAGGTTGTCGCCGAGGTGCTGCGCTACTTCCAGCGTCAACGTCTTCGCCAACGCC
>DASZKQ010000550.1:0-3489 GCA_035552835.1 Mycobacterium sp.
CGGCGCGGCCTCGGCGACCCGGATGGGCGCTCTGCTGGCTGACGTGGTCGCACGGCTGTAGAGGGCTGGCGTGACACCGGACGATTGGATCGCGCACGACCCCGACCCGGTGACGGCCGCCGAACTCGCCGGGTGGGATCGGACCGAACTCGCCGCGCGGTTCGCCCGGCCGCTGGCATTCGGCACCGCGGGACTGCGCGGCCCGCTCCGGGGTGGGCCGGATGCGATGAACCTCGCAGTGGTGGTACGCGCCACCTGGGCGGTGGCAAAGGTGCTCACCGACCGAGGCCTCGGCGGTTCAACGGTGATCGTCGGGCGGGACGCTCGGCACGGCTCAGCCGCATTCGCGGTCGCAACAGCTGAAGTACTTGCCGCCGACGGCTTTTCGGTAACGTTGCTTCCACATCCGGTACCCACACCTGTGCTGGCGTTTGCCGTACGGCACACCGGCGCAGCGGCGGGCATCCAGATCACCGCGTCACACAATCCACCGACCGACAACGGCTACAAGGTCTATTTCGACGGCGGAATCCAGATCATCTCACCCACCGACCACGAGATCGAAACCGCGATGGCCGTCGCCCCCTTCGCTGACGAGATCGCCAGAGCACACGTGGAACCGGGCGACGCCGATCTGGTCGAGCGTTATATCGAGCGGGCCGCCCGGGTGGGGCGCTCGCCGGGTACGGTCCGGGTGGCGCTGACACCGCTGCACGGGGTGGGTGGCACCGTTGCCGTCGAAACGCTGCGACGCGCCGGCTTTTCCGACGTGTATACCGTCGCAAAGCAGTTCAGTCCCGATCCGGATTTTCCTTCCGTCCGATTCCCCAATCCCGAAGAGCCGGGTGCCACCGATGCGCTACTGGCGCTGGCCGAGAACGCCGACGCCGAGATCGCGATCGCGCTGGATCCTGACGCGGATCGCTGCGCCGTGGGAATACCCACACCGGCAGGCTGGCGGATGCTATCCGGCAACGAGACCGGTTGGCTGCTAGGCGATTTCATTCTGTCCAGGACCGAGCCGAACGAACTACCGACCAGCGTGGTTGCCAGCACCGTGGTGTCGTCGCGGATGCTGGTCGCGATCGCTGGCCACTGGGGCGCACGCCACGTCGAGACCCTGACCGGGTTCAAATGGCTGGCCCGCGCCGATGCCGACGTGCCCGGCAACACATTGATTTACGCTTACGAGGAGGCGATCGGGCACTGTGTAGATCCGGCCGCAGTCCGGGACAAGGATGGCATCAGCGCCGCAGTGCTGGCCTGCGATCTGGTGGCGACACTGAAACAGCAAGGCCGCTCGGTGCTCGACGCGCTGGACGACCTGGCCCGCCGATTCGGGGTGCATGTCGGCGCCGCCGTGTCCCGGGCGGTGACCGACGCAGGTGAGGCAACCGCGTTGATGCGCCGGCTGCGGGCTTCGCCGCCCAGCCGCTTGGCCGGATTCGCCTCGACCACAACGGATCTGCTGCAACGCTCAGGTGCGGATCGTGCCGATGCGCTGATCTTCACCGGCGGCGATGCCGATACGTCGGCGAGGGTCGTGGTGCGACCGTCGGGAACCGAGCCGAAGGTAAAGTGCTACATCGAAGTTCGAAGTGCGGTAACCGACGACCTCGCCGGTGTTCGCCAGCGCGCCGCCGCGCGCTGCGACGAACTGGCGTCGTCGGTGCAGCACTGGTAGGTCAGCGCGGTCCGAATTGACGGTCCCCGGCGTCGCCGAGGCCAGGGACGATGTACGCAACCTCGTTGAGGCCGTCATCGACGGCCGCAGTGAATAGCCGGGCGTTGGGTGCTGCTCTTTCCAGCGCCGCAATGCCTTCCGGCGCCACCACCACACATAGCACGGTGATGTCGTCGGCGCCGCGGCGTTGCAGCAACCCGATGGCGTGCGTCATCGAACCGCCGGTAGCCAACATCGGGTCGAGAACCATCACCGGCTGGCCATGCAGATCCTCGGGCAGCGACTCCAAATATGGTGTGGGCGAAGCGGTCTGCTCGTCGCGGGCAACGCCGACGAACCCCACGCGTGCTTCCGGTACCAGCGCGAGCGCCGCATCGACCATCCCCAGCCCGGCCCGCAAAACCGCCACCAGCAGCGGCGGTTTCGCCAATCGGGTGCCGGCCGTCTCGGCCAGCGGGGTGTGCACGGTGACCGTCTGACGGGGCGCGTCACGGGTGGCCTCATAAACGAGCATCAGGGCGAGCTCGCGCAACGCGGCGCGAAACGTTGCATTGTCGGTGTGCTCGTCGCGCAGTGTGGTGAGCCGGGCCGCGGCCAGCGGGTGGTTAACGACACGGACATCCACGGGACTCGACCCTAGCCCGGGGCCGCGGGGTTAGGCGCCGAAGAAGTTGAAGATGTCGAAGCCGTAGCCAACGAGGTCGACCAGCGGCTGCCCGGAGATCAGCGGTGACCCGTCCAAGATGGCGTCCGGCCCCAGCGACGGGATGCTCGCCGTCAAGTCGGTCCACGAGGTCAGCAGCGAGGCGTCCAGTTGGTTGGTGGCGTCATAGCCCGACAGCAGCGAGTCGACGACCGATTGCGATAGCGGCGCCTGGCCGGCATCCTGCAGCAGGTCGTTGATTGGGCCGACGAACGACTGCACCCCGGCATACTCCATGCCGGCCAGCATCTGTAGCGGATCCATCTTCGGGATGAACCCGTCGACGCCGGAGGCCACCAGCTGGCCGGTCGCATCGACTTGCCAGGGGCCGGCAACACCGATCGGGTCGACCCCGTTGACTTCGAAGCCGGCGCCCGGATCGCCCGGGTTGCCGTAGGCCCAGTCGTCGGACAAGATCGCTGACGGGGCAAAGGAATCGTAGAAGAACCGCCCGGCGGGCCCGCCGTCAAACATGAACGCCAGCGTCGGCAGCGGCGCAGGAATGTCGAAGAAGTGCGTGTTGCCAATGGTCCCGAGATCGATCATGTTGTTGGTGTCCAGGTTCACACCGGGCGTCGGGTCGGGATAGAACGGGTGCACCGTCTCGATGCCAATGAGCGCGTTGAGGTCGGCGAAGAGGTTGCTGGGGTCCTCGGGGAAGTTGGCCCAGCCGTCGTATTCGCCGGTGTAGATATCGGTCGCAATCCCGGTGGTCGGGGTGGTTGCCAGGC
Organism: Mycobacterium sp.; assembly: GCA_035552835.1. Taxonomy (GTDB): domain Bacteria; phylum Actinomycetota; class Actinomycetes; order Mycobacteriales; family Mycobacteriaceae; genus Mycobacterium. The sequence goes on from DASZKQ010000550.1 coordinate 3,119, forward strand.
TCAGTGGGATATCGAGGAACGGAACATGTTGGGGCTCAGGGCTCAAGCTGAAGGCGCCGACGCCGTCGGGAAACTGGAAGCGGTCCAGGATGCCACCGATCGGACTATTCGGATCGCCGAGCAGCGTGACGCTCAAGTCGTTCAGGTTCACTCCGGCCGGCGTGTTGTTGAGGAGGTCGTTCATCTCCACGGTGGCGATGGTGGCGCTCTGCGAGTAGCCGAGCACCGCGACGTTGTTGCCGCCCTGCAAGGCAGGAACGATCACGCTGTTGAGGTCGCCCACGCCCTGGTTGACTGAGTCGCCGAAACCCAGATCCGGCTCGCTGGGATTACACACGATCGGACAAAACTGCTCCGGGGTGGTCAGCGGG
>DASZKQ010000551.1:0-5777 GCA_035552835.1 Mycobacterium sp.
CGTGTGCGGCTCGGCGCCGAACTGTGTCAGCGGCGTCGGCACTCAACGGTTAGCGAACGGCCGAGAGTTTTACTAGGCGCTCTTGTCGCGGCGCTCGGTGCGAGTCGGCTTGCGCGGCACGATCGTCGGCAGCACGTTGTCCTGCACGGTCTCCTTGGTCACCACGACCTTGGCGACGTCATCGCGGCTGGGGATGTCGTACATCACCGGCAGCAGGACTTCTTCCATGATCGCGCGCAAGCCGCGAGCCCCGGTGCCGCGGTGGATCGCCTGCTCGGCGATCGCTTCCAACGCGTCCTGGGTGAACTCGAGCTCCACGTTGTCCATCTCGAACAGCCGGGTGTACTGCTTGACCAAGGCGTTCTTGGGCTGCGACAGGATTTTGACCAGGGAATCCATGTCCAGGTTCGTCACCGACGCGACCACCGGCAGCCGGCCGATGAATTCGGGGATCAGCCCGAATTTGATCAGGTCTTCCGGCATGACCTCGGCGAAGTGGTCGGTGGTGTCGATCTCGGCCTTGGAGCGCACCTCGGCACCGAACCCCAGACCACGCTTGCCGACCCGGTCGGAGACGATCTTCTCCAGCCCGGCGAACGCGCCAGCGACGATGAACAACACGTTGGTGGTGTCGATCTGGATGAACTCCTGGTGCGGGTGCTTGCGGCCGCCTTGCGGAGGCACCGACGCCTGGGTGCCCTCCAAAATTTTCAGCAGCGCCTGCTGCACGCCCTCCCCGGAGACGTCACGGGTGATCGACGGGTTCTCGCTCTTACGGGCGATCTTGTCGACCTCGTCGATGTAGATGATGCCCGTCTCGGCCCGCTTGACGTCGTAGTCGGCGGCCTGAATCAGTTTGAGCAGAATGTTTTCCACGTCCTCACCGACATAGCCGGCTTCGGTCAGCGCGGTAGCGTCGGCGATGGCGAACGGCACGTTGAGCATCTTGGCCAGCGTCTGGGCCAGGTAGGTCTTACCGCATCCGGTCGGTCCCAGCATCAGGATGTTGGACTTGGTCAGCTCGACAGGTTCGCCTGACCGGGAATCACGTCCCTTTTCACCGGCCTGAATGCGCTTGTAGTGGTTGTAGACGGCGACGGCCAGCGTCCGCTTGGCGGTGTCTTGGCCGATGACGTAGCCCTCCAGGAAGTCGCGGATCTCGGCGGGCTTTGGCAGCTCGTCAAGCTTGACGTCGTCGGCGTCGGCGAGTTCCTCTTCGATGATCTCGTTACATAGATCGATGCACTCATCGCAGATGTATACGCCGGGGCCCGCAATTAGCTTTTTGACCTGCTTCTGGCTCTTTCCGCAGAACGAGCACTTCAGGAGGTCACCGCCGTCTCCAATGCGCGCCATGGTGCTGGGGGCCTACTTCCTGTTAACCGTGTCGATCGTGCTATGCCGCGTGTATTTTCCCGACGCTACCCGCTTGCTCTACAGCGACGCGACCGTTAGAGCCGAATCGCGTCGGTGATATTTGTGGCTTGTCTGCCTGAACATATCGCCTGAGGCGGTCCCACGCTTGCCGGAACGCGCCACTGTGTCCCTGGCGTGTCGTGGCCGTTATGCGACCGAGAGGCGAACATGCTCGGCGGCCCTACATTAGGCCTGTGGGATTCGCCGTGCCCGAGAATACCGCGTTAATCGCCGATGGTGGTCTGGCGACCGAACTCGAGGCGCGCGGTCATGATCTGTCGGACGCGTTGTGGTCCGCGCGGCTGCTGGTGGACGCCCCGCAGGAAATCGCAGCGGTGCATATGGCCTTCTTTCGCGCCGGGGCGATGATCGCGACGACGGCTAGCTACCAGGCGTCCTTCGACGGCTTCGCCGTCAGCGGAATCGGCCGCGACGAGACCGTCCGACTGCTTCGACGCAGCGTCGAGCTCGCCAAGACCGCTCGGGACCAATCGGGCGTCGCGGACGGCCGGGTGGCCGGCTCGGTAGGCCCGTACGGCGCCACACTCGCCGATGGCTCGGAATACCGCGGACGCTACGGGCTTAGCGTCGCGCAGCTGGAAGAGTGGCACCGGCCGCGGCTGGAGGTGCTGGCAGAGGCCGGCGCCGACGTGCTGGCCCTAGAAACCATCCCCGACGTCGACGAAGCCGAGGCACTGGTGAACCTGGCGCGATCACTGGGTGTGCCGGCCTGGCTCAGCTACACCATCGACGGCGGGCGCACCTGCGCCGGTCAGCGGCTGGCTGACGCCTTTGCCGTGGCGGTCGGGGTACCAGAAATTGTCGCGGTCGGGGTCAACTGCTGCGCACCCGACGACGTCCTGCCGGCGATCGAGCCGGCGCGAGAAACCGGCAAACCGGTGATCGTGTATCCCAACAGCGGCGAGCGCTGGGATGGCACTCGGCGCACCTGGGTCGGCCCGTCGCGGTTCTCGCCGCGGCTAGCCGTGCAGTGGGCAGCAGCCGGCGCGCGGGTGATCGGCGGGTGCTGCCGGGTGCGGCCAACCGACATCGCCGAGCTGGCAACTACTCTCGCCGAGCCGGCTGATCAGCGCTGAGCCTCGATCAGGCCGTCGACGCCGAAAGCTTCCGGTATTCCAGCACAGTGTCGATGATCCCGTAGTCCTTGGCGTCTTCGGCGGTCAGGATCTTGTCGCGGTCGGTGTCCTTGCGGATCGTCGCGGCGTCCTTGTTGGTGTGGCGGGCCAACGTGGTCTCCATCAGCGTGCGCATCCGCTCGATCTCGGCGGCCTGGATTTCCAGGTCCGAGAACTGGCCCTGAATCACCCCCGATAGCGACGGCTGGTGGATCAGCACCCGCGCGTTGGGCAGCGCCATCCGCTTACCCGGTGTTCCGGCGGCTAACAGCACCGCTGCGGCCGAGGCGGCCTGCCCCAGGCACACCGTCTGGATGTCAGCGCGCACGTACTGCATGGTGTCGTAGATCGCCATCAGCGAGGTGAACCCGCCACCGGGCGAGTTGATGTACATGGTGATGTCGCGGTCGGGATCCAGCGACTCAAGCACCAGCAGCTGCGCCATGATGTCGTTGGCCGACGCGTCGTCGACCTGGACACCCAGAAAGATGATGCGTTCCTCGAACAGCTTGTTATACGGGTTCGACTCTTTGACACCCCAGCTGGAATGCTCGACGAACGACGGCAGGATGTAACGCGCCTGCGGCTGGATATCGGGGTTCATAGTGATGGGGCTCCGTTTGTCTCGGCGCGGGTGATGATGTGGTCGACGAACCCGTATTCCAGGGCTTCCTGGGCGGTGAACCAGCGGTCGCGATCGGAATCCGCCACGATGCGCTCGATTGGCTGGCCGGTGAATTCAGCGTTGAGCCGGAACATTTCTTGCTTGATGACGGCGAACTGCTCGGCCTGGATGGCGATGTCGGCAGCGCTACCAGTCACCCCGCCCAGCGGCTGGTGCATCAGGATGCGGGCGTGCGGCAACGCGTAACGCTTGCCCTTGGTGCCGGCGGCTAGGAGGAACTGGCCCATCGAAGCGGCCATCCCCATCCCATACGTCGCGACGTCGCACGGCGCCAACACCATGGTGTCGTAAATCGCCATCCCGGCGCTGATCGATCCGCCCGGGGAGTTGATGTACAGCGAGATGTCCTTGTTGGAGTCTTCGGCTGCGAGCAGCAAGATCTGCGCGCAGAGCCGGTTCGCCATGTCGTCATCGATCTGCGACCCCATGAAGATGATGCGCTCGGAGAGCAAGCGCTCATAGACCGAGTCGATGAGGTTCATACCCGGCGAACTAGCCCGCATTTCCGTCGCACGGCTCACAGTGGGTTACCTGCTTTCTCGAGTTCCGTATTCACCGACACTAACCAACCGGGGCCGCCGCGCACTCCCCGAAGCCCCCGCGTTCGCTCACAGCGTCACTTCGTGTCGCCCGATGGCTCCTCGGACGAAGCTGCGGCTTCCTGGTCGTCGGCGTCAATCTCATCCTCCCCGGTCTCCGACTCGGGGCGCTTGCCGAAGAACTCGGTGGTGTCGACGACGTTTCCGTCACTGTCGGTGACCGTGGCCGACTCGACCGCCGCGGCGATGGTCAGCCCGCGGCGCACGTCGGCGAACATCGCAGGCAGCTGGTTGTTCTGCTGTAAATAACTGAGCAATTGCTGGGGCTCGATGCCGTATTGCCGCGAGGTCAGCACCAGCCGTTCGGTGATGTCTTGCTGACCGACCTGGATGTCGAGGTCGTCGCCCAGCGCGTCCAACAGCAGCTGCGTCTTGATGGCCTTCTCGGCGTTGGTTCGGGTTTCGGTGTCGAACTCTTCCCGCGACTTGCCCTGTTTGGCTAGCGCTTCGGCGAACTTGGCCTGGTCGTGGTTGAGACTGTGCAGCGCGTTGTGCAAGGTGTTGTCCACCTGTGCCTGCACGATCACTTCCGGTAGCGGCATGTCGACCTGCTCAAGCAGTGCATCCAGCGTGGCGGTGCGGATCTCCTCTGCCTGCTGGACACGCTTGACCTGGCGCACCTGATCGGACAGGTTGGCGTGTAACTCGTCAATGGTGTCGAATTCGCTTGCCAGTTGGGCAAATTCGTCATCGGGTTCGGGCAGCTCGCGTTCCTTGACCGTGCCGACGGTCACGGTGACCTCGGCCTCTTTCCCGGCGTGCGGACCGGTGGCCATCTTGGTGGTGAAGGTCCGGCTTTCCCCGGCTGACAGGCCGACGATCGCATCGTCGAGACCGTCGACGAGCTGGCCGGAGCCGACCTCGTGTGACAGTCCCTTCGTCGCCGCCTCGGGCACGTCTTCACCGTCGATGTTGGCCGACAGGTCGATCAAGACGAAGTCGCCGGTCGCGGCGGGCGTTTCGACTCCGGTCAGCGTGCCGAACCGGGCACGCAAGGACTGCAGTTCGGCGTCGACGTCCTCGTCGCTGACTTGAATCGGATCCACGGTGATCTTCAGCGCACTCAGGTCGGGCAGCGCGATCTCGGGTCGTACGTCGACTTCGGCGGTGAAAACGAGTTCCTCGCCGTACTCCTTTTTGGTGACCTCGATGTCGGGCTGGCCTAGCGGCCGCACGTCGGATTCGGTCACGGCTTGGCCGTAGCGGCTGGGCAGCGCCTCGTTGATGACCTGGTCGAGCATCGCCTCGCGGCCGAAGCGCGCCTCCAGCAGCCTGACCGGTGCCTTGCCGGGTCGGAAACCCGGCAGCCGCACCTGCTTGGCCAGCTCTTTGTAGGCCCTCTCGAAGTCGGGCTGCAGCTCAGTGAAAGGCACCTCAACGTTGATGCGAACCCGGGTGGGGCTCAACTGCTCGACGGTGCTCTTCACGGGTTTGCTCCTCGGTCGTACTCGCGGTCTTCTGCTGGTCGATGCCCGTTGGCTGTGGCGTGCCGGTCGGGGTGACAGGATTTGAACCTGCGGCCTTCCGCTCCCAAAGCGGATGCGCTACCAAGCTGCGCTACACCCCGCGGTGACCTCGACGATCCTACGGCCAAGCCCCGCGCTGCCCGTAGCGGCCTCACCACGAAGTAACGGGACGGCATCATTTGGATTTGATGTCTGCCGCGACGTACAGTCGCGCTCGACTAACGCACGCGGGCGTAGCTCAATGGTAGAGCCCTAGTCTTCCAAACTAGCTACGCGGGTTCGATTCCCGTCGCCCGCTCAAGCCGCGCGCTTGGCAGAACGGCCGACTACGCTGAGGAGGCTGAGCAGGCCGCCGAAGCCCCGGAGGCCGACAAGTGCAGCCGGCGGCCGATTGGGCGAGCCCGGCGAGGCTTGAGGAGGCCGACAAATTCAGCACACAGGCGCCGTAGCTGCCGTTGATGTCCACGGCTCATGC
>DASZKQ010000552.1:0-3276 GCA_035552835.1 Mycobacterium sp.
GATGGTGGAGCGCGCCGGAGTGCCGGGACCGGTGACCCACGGCAGCGCCTGGATGGCGACCTCGTCGGGCAAGGGCTGCAGACCGGATTCCAGAGTCACGTGCCGTTCCTCGTCGGATTGGCTGTCGGACAATGACTTCCAAAGGCCCCAGTTAATCGCGGTAGCCGGAAGTCCGGCGGCTCGTCGGGCAAACGCGAACGTGTCCAGGAAGGTGGTGGTGGCCGCGTAGTGGGCCAGCCAGCGCGACCCGGTCACTCCAGAGATCGACGAGAACAGCACAAACTGGCGCACCGGGTGACGCACGGCCGGCTCGCGGAGAGAAAGCCGGTGCAGCAGCGCTACCACATCCAGCTTCGGCCGGAACATCGCGGTGACGTCGTCATCGGTCATGTCGCGCAAGGTGATCGGCCCGCCCGCGAACGCCGCCACGTAAATACCGACCAGCGGTGGGAGGTCTGCGCCGAAGCGGTCGAACAGTGCGCTCATCGCGGTTTCATCGGCCGCGTCGGCAGCAACCGTCACCAAGGTGGTTCCGGTTGCCAACAGGCCGGCAGCCAACTCGTCTAGGCGTGAACCGGGGTTGCGGGAGACCGCGACGACGGTTCCGGCGCCGGCGGCTGCAAGCTGCTTGATCAGATGCGGTCCGATGTTGCCGGTTGCGCCGATAACCAGATAGCTGCTGTCCTTATCCAGTTCCGCCGGGGACGCCGCCGGCAGGTGACGGCTTTGCAGCCGTGGGACGCGACGGATACCGGCCCGGTATACGACCTGATCCTCTCCATCGCCGCCGTAAGCTTCGTCGACCACATATCGGGCGGCCAAGCCGGCGGGCACCGATTCGTCGACATCGACGACGCCGCCCCAGATTTCGGGATGCTCCAGCGCCAGCGTGCGACCCAATCCCCACAACACCGCGTGGGCGGGGTTGGCCCGATCGCCCTCATCGACAGGCTGCGCATTGCGGGTGAGCAGGAACAGCCGCGGCCCCACCCCCATTTCGGTCGCCGCTGCGGTCAGCTTCCGCGCAGCGTTGAACAAGGCATATCCCGATTCGGCGTCGAAATGGTCAGAAAGTGCCTGCGGTGCGTAGAGCACATGGGTCGCTCCGGCGAGGGCGTCGGTGATCGTTTCCACCTCGCTGCCTTCGGCCAGCAGCGACACCGGCAGCACCGTCACGTCAGAGTCAGCGCCGAGAATGTGGCCGAATTCTGCGCCGAGCTCGGAGTCGGCGATCACCAGCCACGAACTATCCGGGTCTGCCCGTTCTTCGGACAACGTCCGGACCGGCCAGGCTAGCTGGCTATACCACTCCGACGGAATCGGTCCATCGGCGACCTGTCCATTCGAAATACCAACATGCGCAACATGTTTGACCCGAGCCGATGCCCTAACCGTGGCCCAATGCTTGCTGTGGCGCCAGGGCGTGCTGGGCAGCACCGGCGCCGGTCCCGCCGGGTGGGGTGTCTCCGGCGGCTGGCTGGTGTGGACGGCGTTGACGTTGGTATGGAATGTGACCGTGTCATCCCCGTCGCGCCACAACGTCCCGACAGCGTGGTGATGGGTTACCGAATCCAGCGTGTCGCTGACGGCGTGGGTCAAGATCGGATGCGCGCTGATTTCGATGAAGGTGCCGTGGTCTTCCGCGGCCGCGGTGATGGCCTGACTTAGCAGCGCCGGCTGGCGCACATTGGCCACCCAGTACTCCGCATCCAGCACCGGCGCGGTGGTGTCTTCCACAACGGTGGAGACAAACGGAATTGCCGGCATCGAGGGCCCGAGATCCGCCAGCGCCGACCGCAGCTCAGGCAAGATCGGATCCATCAACGCGGTATGCGAGGCGACCTCCATGTTGACTCGCCGGGCGAACTTGTTCTGCGCGCTCACCGCGGCGATCACGGCATCGACTGGCGCCACGGGCCCAGCGATCACCGTCTGCTGCGGTGAGATATAACCCGCCACACTGACATTGGGGTAGTCGGCGATCAATGCCGCGGTGGCCTCGGCGTCCAGCTTGAGTAATCCCACCGCACCTTGGCCCGCGAGCTGCGACATCAGGCGCGAGCGGATGGCGATCACCAGCAGTCCGTCGGTCACAGTCAGCGCCCCGGCCACCACCGCCGCGGTGACCTCACCCATCGAATGACCAATCACGGCATCCGGGTGCACTCCATAGGAGCGCCACAACTCGGTCAGCGCCAGTTGCAACCCCATCAGCACCGGCTGTACCTGCGCGTCACCGCTCACCGGCTCGCCGCCGGCGATCACCTGTTGCAACGAAAATCCAACGTGCTCAACGAAATCGTGTTCCAGATCCTCGATGGCCTCGGCGAACGCCGGCTCGTCGGCAAGCAATTGGCGGCCCATGCCCGCCCAGTGCGACCCCTGACCCGAGTAGATGAACACCGTGCCGGGATTGCACGGGCCGTCGTGCGGGCCCACGATTCCTTCAGCTCCCTGCGCTCCCGGGGCCACTCGGCCTTCGGCCAGCGCTTGCAACCGGGTCACCGCCTCGGCACGATCACGGGCGCAGACCGTGGCGAACTGAGCGTGTCGTTCCCGGTGGTGATTGAGCGCATGGGCCACATCGGGCAGCCGCACCGTGGAACCCGCATCGGCCATCCACTCAGCCAGGGTCCCGGCCATCGCCGCTATCCGCTCCGGGGCCTTGCCTGACACCACCAACGTGGTCACAGCTGGATCGGGTTCGCGCAGAACGGGTACCGAAGCGGGAGCCTGCTCGATCACTGCATGCGCATTGGTGCCACCGAATCCGAATGCCGATACCCCAGCCCGCCGCGGGTGCGGCGTGTGCGGCCAGTCTTGTTGCTCAGCAACGACTTTCAGTCGCATTTCATCGAACGGTATGTGCGGATTGGGATTGTGGAAATGCAAATTGCCGGGGATGCTTGCCCGCTGGACTGCGAGAACCGTCTTGATGAAGCCCGCCATTCCGGCCGCTGCCTCCAGGTGACCAAGATTGGACTTCACCGCACCGATCAACAGCGGCGATTGCTCCGGACGTCCCTTGCCCAGGACGGTACCGAGCGCCCGCGCCTCGATGGGGTCTCCCAATAGCGTTCCGGTGCCATGGGTCTCGACATAATCCACTTCATGTGGCGATACCCCTGCGTTGGTGTAAGCCGTACGCAGCACCGCCATCTGCGCGGCAGGGTTTGGGGCCAACAGGCCGTTGGACCGGCCGTCCTGGTTGACTGCCGAGCCCCGGACCACTGCCAGCAGCCGATCCCCGTCGCGCACTGCATCACTCAGTCGCTT
>DASZKQ010000553.1:0-2831 GCA_035552835.1 Mycobacterium sp.
GGAGTACTGACCGAGTTCGCGCGCGATCGCAATCGCCTGTGGTATCAGGTCGTCATTCGGGATGACCGAGTCGATCCATCCGTTGGCCAACGCGGTGTCGGCGTCAATCGTCCTGGCCTGCAGCGCTGCCCGGGTCACCGATGGCCCCATCGTAAAGCGGCATATCTCGAGGGCGGCGACCGGGAAGTGCACACCGACGGCAAGCTCGGTGAGCCCGATCGTCCCGGCTGACATCAGTCGTACATCGGCGCACATGGCGAAGACACACCCGCCCGCAATCGCATGCCCGTTGACTGCGGCGATCACCGGTGCTGGGTGGTCAAAGACCGCGAGAAACGCCTCGGACAGCGTGGTTACGAAGCGCTCGGCATACTCGGTGCCGCCGTCGACGAGCGCACGCAGGTCGACACCGGCCGAGAAACACCGACCAGCGCCGGTGATCACGACGGGCCCTTCGACGTTTCGCATTGAGGCGATGATGCCCTCGAGCAAGTCCAGGTCGAGCGCGTTGACCGGCGGATTGTCGAATCCGACTACCGTCACACCGTCGGTCACTTCTACGTTGGTCACCTATCCTCCACTCTGTCTGGGGCTTTGGGCCCGAACAACCGCGCGCTTTCCGTACGCATGTCGACTTTGCGGACCTTGCCGGTCACCGTCATCGGGAACTCGTCGACGATGTGCACGTAGCGCGGGATCTTGTAGTGCGCCACCTTTCCAGCGGCGAAGGCACGGACCGCGTCCGCGTCCAGTGCCGGCCGTTTCGGCTTCATCCGGATCCATGCACAGATCTCTTCGCCGTATTCGGCGTCCGGGACGCCGACGACCTGTGCGTCGTCGACGTCGGGATGGGTGGTCAGGAATTCTTCGATCTCGCGAGGATAGATGTTCTCCCCGCCGCGGATAACCACGTCGCTGCGGCGCCCCACGATGTTGCAGTATCCGTCGTCGCGCATCACCGCGAGATCTCCACTGTGCATCCATCCCTCGGCGTCGATCACCTCGCGAGTTTTGGCCTCGTCACGCCAGTAGCCCAGCATCACCGAATAGCCGCGGGTACAGAACTCCCCGGGCCGGCCGCGCTCCACAACGTCGCCGGTGTCGGGGTCGACAATCTTGATCTCCACGTGCGGATGCGCCCGTCCGATCGACGCAGTTCGGCGCTCCAGGTCGTCGTCGATCAGCGTCTGGCAGGAGGCCGGCGACGTCTCGGTCATGCCGTAGGCGATCGCCACCTGCCTCATATTCATCTCGGCGACACAACGTTTCATCACCTCAACCGGGCACACCGATCCGGCCATGATGCCGGTGCGCAGCGACGTCAGGTCGGTGTTGGCGAAGTCAGGGTGGCCGAGCATGGCGACGAACATGGTCGGCACGCCGTACAGGCCCGTGCAGCTTTCAGTCTCGACCGCAGCCAGGGTGCGCCCGGCATCGAAACCCGGTGCTGGGATGACCATCGTGGCCCCATGGGTGGTGCAGCCCAGGTTGCCCAGCACCATCCCGAAACAGTGGTAGAACGGTACCGGGATGCAGAGCCGATCATCGGGGCCTAGGTTGAGTAGTTCGGTGGCGAAAAATCCATTGTTGAGGATGTTGCGATGTGACAACGTCGCGCCCTTGGGAAAACCTGTTGTGCCCGAGGTGTATTGAATGTTGGCCGGCTCGCGGTTGTCCAGGGCGGCCATCCGAGAGCGCAGCGCGTCCACCGACACCGAATCGGCGCGGCCACGCAGGTCCCTCCAATCGTCGGTGCCGATGAATACGACATCCCGCAGCCCGTCGGCGTTCGGACGCACCTGCTCGACCATGGATCGATAGTCCGAACTCTTGAATGCCGTCGCTGCGATAAGCGTTCGGACCCCCGACTGGTTCAGGGCATATCCGAGCTCGTGCGCGCGGTAAGCCGGATTGATATTGACCAGAATGGCGCCGATCTTCGCCGTCGCGTACTGGACGATGACCCACTGCGCGCAGTTAGGTGACCAGATACCGACGCGATCGCGCTGCTGCACGCCCAGCGACATCAAACCCCGTGCGGTCAGATCGATCTCGGCGTTCAGCTCGGCGTAGGTCCACCGCCGGTTTCGCGCAAAGTCAACCAGCGCCTCGGCGTCCGGGTTCGCTGCAACCGTCCGCTCGAAGTTCCCGCCGATCGTGTCTTCGAGGATCGGTGGGCTGATCGGTCCCGCGTCATAAGACTTCAACGCTCAGTCCACCAGGTCTTCGTATCGGTACTCTGCCGAACTCAGCGTGCCGGCGGCATGTGCGTCCTGTTCCCGGCGCCGCAGGTCCACTCGGCGGATCTTGCCCGAAATCGTCTTCGGCAGTTCGTAGAACTCAACCCGCCGCACCCGCAGATGCGGCGCCACCCGGTCACGCACGAACTCCATGATCGTCCTCGCCGTCTTGGCATTCGCCGGCCAGTCGGCGGCCAACGCAATGTAGGCCTTGGGAATCGCCAGCCGGGTGTCATCGGGCTGCGGTACGACGGCGGCTTCTACGATCGCCGAATGCTCGATGAGCACGCTTTCCAACTCGAACGGCGAAACCTTGTAGCCCGACGACTTGAACACGTCGTCGGTGCGGCCGATGTATGTGATCGTCCCGTCGGCGTCGCGCCGTGCGATGTCACCGGTGTGGTAGTAGCCGCCGGCCATCGCGGCGGCGTTGCGTTCCGGGTCCTGGAGGTATCCGGTCATCAGGTTGACCGGATGGGCGCTCAGGTCAAGGCAGATCTCACCCTCCTCACCGGGTGCACCGCTGACCGGGTCGACCAGCACAATCGGCACACCGGGCAGCGGCTGGCCCATCGAGCCGGGCTTGACCGG
>DASZKQ010000554.1:0-8274 GCA_035552835.1 Mycobacterium sp.
ATCGTCCGAACGATCGGCGGCGATCCCCGGGTGGGCCGGCTGCTGTTCAGCGCGCAGCTGGCCAACACCGTGCTGGTGCGCAAGCGGGTCGAATCCAGCGCGCTATTCGCGATGCTCTCTGGCCGCCACGTCGAGAACGCAATGCGGGTACCGGAGAACGATCGGATCAAGGCGGCCGCGCATTTCGTGGTTGGTGGGGTGGCCCAAACCATCGGCGCGTGGCTGGCCGGTGAAGTTCGGCTCGATCCCGATCAGCTGATCGGCCAGCTGGCGTCACTCCTCGACGAGCTCGCCGACCCCAGCCTGTATCGCGACTAAATGGGGCGGCGCGAAAGCTAGTGGGCGGCCGGGATGCGGCGGTCGGCCGCCGTCCTGGGCACGGCCGGCGTATCAGCCGTTGTGAATTCCTTTATCCAGCAGGCAAACTCAAGCGTGATCCCGTCGGGATCCTGGAAATAAAATGACCGCACATAGACACCTGGATGCAACGTCGCCGAGACCTGCATCTCGCTTTCGTCGTGGTTGAGCACCGGGCCAACCCGTACCCCCTTGGCCTTCAGGCGCTGCCGATAGTCGTCGAACTTCTCCGCCGGGACATGAAATGCCAAGTGGTTCATGGTGCTGACGGCACTGGTAATCTCCCCGATGCCCGGGATGGCAGCCGGCGAAGAGAGGCCCGGCACCCGGTCCGGCGCGTCGGCGAACCAGAAGAATGCAACGCAATCACCGTTGCCGGCGTCGAAAAAGAAATGCTGACCGGTGCCCCCGGGCAGGTCGAGCGACTTGATCAACGGCATGCCCAGGATGTTGCTGTAGAAGTCCACGGTGCGCGCCATGTCCGAGCACACCAGCGCGACATGGTTGATACCGCCAAGTTCGAACTCGGAATTGGTGTTGTGCGGCTTGATCATCTCCGGGCTCCCGTCCGTCGGCAGTGCGCATCGCTGGTTTCGTGGCGGAGATCTGGATCTGAACCTAACATCAGATTCAGTTCTATTCCAGAGGTCGCAACGTTCCCGGAATCAGCGCGATCCCGCGGCCACGACGAAGGAGGCCCGCCGGTGTCGACGGTGTCCGAGCAACCGACCCGGCGTGCCCAGCTACCAACCAACCGCGGCCGCCGAACACAGGCCGCCATCGACGCGGCCGCCCGGACAGTTATTGCGCGCAAAGGCATCCTGGCCACCACCATCGCCGATATCGCCGCGGAGGCGGGCCGGTCGACGGCGTCGTTTTACAACTATTACGACTCCAAAGAGGCGATGGTCCGGCAATGGGCGGTGCGGTTCCGCGACGAAGCCAACCAGCGCGCGCTAACGGTCATCCGGCCTGGCCTGTCCAACCGCGAGCGAGCACAGCAGTCCGCGGCAGCGCATTGGCACACCTACCGAAACCGGCTGGCGGAGATCGTCAGCGTGTCGCAGCTGGCGACGGTAAACGATGACTTCGCCCAGTACTGGACCGAAATTTGCGCGATCCCGACCACATTCATCAACGAAATGGTGCGACGCGCCCAAGCGCAAGGCTATTGCGCAGGTGATGACCCACAGCTGATCGCGGTGGCGATCGTGGCGATGTTCAACCAGTTCTGTTACCTCCAGCTCGCCGGTCCGGGTTCGGGCGCCGCCGGCGCGCCTGACGACGAGGCCTGCATCAACACGTTGGCGAACATCTTCTACCGAGCTATCTATTGCAAGGAGGGTCGTTGACGTGACTCGCACCAGCGGCACGCCCGGGGTCATCCGCGAATTCGTCGGATTGCCGTCGCCGACCGCCCGGCGAGCCGGTGCGGGCGGACACCCGTGTCAGGGGCTGTATCACCGGGGCGTCGGACGCAAACCGAAGGTCGCGATGATCGCCGCGCACTTCCAGATCGACTTCGCTGAGCACTATCTCGCCGATTACATGGCTACCCGCGGCATCGGATTCTTGGGCTGGAACACCAGGTTCCGGGGTTTTGAGAGTACCTTTCTGCTCGACCATGCGCTGGTCGACATCGGCGTCGGTGTTCGCTGGCTACGCGAAACGCAAGCAGTGGAAACTATTGTGCTGCTGGGCAACTCCGGAGGTGGATCATTGATGGCCGCCTACCAGGCCCAGGCGGTCGAACCCAACCTGACTCCGCTTCCGGGGATGCGGCCCGCAGCCGGGCTGACCGACCTGCTGCCCGCCGAAGGCTATGTGGCCAGTGCGGCCCATCCCGGGCGCCCCGACGTGTTGACCGCTTGGATGGATGGCGCCGTCGTCGACGAGAACGACCCGGTCGCCACCGACCCCGACCTCGATCTGTTCAACGGAAACAACGGGCCGCCGTACTCGTCGGAGTTTCTGACCCGCTACCGGTCAGCGCAGGTGGCGCGCAACAACGCGATCACCGACTGGGCCGAAATGGAACTGAAACGTGTTCGGGCGGCAGGCTTTTCGGATCGCCCGTTCACCGTGATGCGGACTTGGGCCGACCCCCGAATGGTCGATCCGACCCTCGAGCCGACCAAACGCCCAGCGAATACGTGTTATGCCGGCGTCCCGGCCAAGGCCAACCGTTCGGCGTACGGGATCGCAGCCGCCTGCACGCTGCGCAACTGGATGGCGATGTGGAGTCTGCGGACCGCCCAGACCCGGGCCGAGCCGCATCTGGCGCGGATCACCTGCCCTGCCCTGGTGATCAACGCCGAGGCCGACACCGGAGTTTTCCCGACGGACGCCCAACGGATCTACGACGCGCTGGCCAGCACCGACAAAACGCTGTGCGCCATCAACACCGATCACTACTTCACCACGCCGGGGGCGCGCAGTGAGCAGGCTGACACCATTGCCAAATGGATTGCCAAGCGGTGGCGCTGAGGGTCCTTGCCCATTTCGTTCCCGGTCCTAAGGTTCTGGAATTTCTTGCGCCCGAGGCTGATTGGCTTGACATCCGTTGGTGCGCCGACGATGACTCCGCGGATTCGCAAGCCACGTTCTACCGGGAGTTACCCGACGCCAACGTGATTTGGCATGTGCTCCGGCCGCTTTCCGGTGCCGACCTGCTGCAAGCAAACCGGCTGCGGCTGATTCACAAGTTCGGTGCGGGAGTCAACACCATCGACGTCGACACCGCCACGCAGCGCGGTATCGCCGTCGCCAATATGCCCGGCGCCAACCCGCCGTCGGTGGCCGAAGGCTGATCCGATTGCCCGCCTCCTCGGGCCGCTCCACGGCTCGCATCGTCGTCGGGCGGTGCTGCTGATGTTGGCCACCCTGCGCCGCTTGCCGGCGCTGGACCGGGCCACCCGCGAGGGTCGCGGCTGGCCATCCGACCCTGCACTGGGCGAAACCGTGCGCGATATCGGCGCCTGCACGGTCGGCCTGGTCGGCTACGGCAACATCGCCAAGCAGGTGGCGGGCATCGTCGCCGCGATGGGCGCCACGGTGCTGCACACCAGCACCCACGACGACGGGCTGCCGGGCTGGCGCCCGCTGCCGGAGCTACTGGCCGCCAGCGACATTGTTTCGCTGCACCTGCCGCTGACGGACGACACCCGTGGCCTGCTGGACCGCGCTGCGCTGGCCCGCATGAAACCCGGGGCGGTGCTGATCAACACCTCGCGCGGCGCGATTGTCGAGGAAAGCGCGCTGGTTGACGCGCTGCGCGGCGGTCGGTTGGCCGGCGCCGGTCTGGACGTCTTCGACGTCGAACCGGTGCCGCCGGACAACCCGATGCTCAGCTTGGACAATGTGGTGCTCAAACCGCACGTCACCTGGTACACCGTCGACACCATACGGCGTTGGCTGACCCAGGCCTTGAACAATTCAGCCAACTGCCGCCGGTTGCGCGACGGAAAGCAGCTAGCCCATGTCGTCAACCAACCGACCGGTTATTAGATTGACGGAAGAAGACCCAACGGAAGGCGACCAATGCCGATCGCGATAACTCCTGAGCATCAAGACCTGGCCGATTCGGTGCGGTCCCTGGTGGCGCGGGTAGCGCCGTCGGAGGTTTTGCACACCGCGCTGGAAACACCGATCGACAACCCACCGCCGTACTGGCAGGCCGCGGCCGAACAAGGCCTGCAGGGCGTGCACCTGGCCGAATCGGTTGGCGGCCAGGGTTTCGGCATCCTCGAGCTTGCCGTAGTGCTCGCCGAGTTCGGCTACGGGTCGGTACCCGGCCCGTTCGTGCCGTCGGCGATCGCCAGTGCGCTGATCTCAGCGCACGACCCGGACGCCAAGGTGCTCAACGACCTGGCTTCCGGGGCGGCGATCGCCGCTTACGCACTGGATTCCGGGCTGACCGCCACGCGGCACGGCCCAAAAGAAGAAGGGTTGGTGATCCGCGGCGAAGTCCGAGGAGTGCCCGCGGCTGGCGAGGCGTCGGTGCTGGTGTTGCCGGTGGCAATCGACAGCGGTGAAGAGTGGGTGGTGCTACGCGCCGATCAACTCGAGATCGAGCCGGTCAAGAGCGTCGACCCGCTGCGGCCGATCGCGCATGTGCGAGCCAACGCCGTCGAGGTCAATGACGATGCGGTGCTGAGCAATCTCAGCGTGGTCACCGCACATGCGCTGATTTCCACGCTGCTGTCGGCCGAGGCCGTCGGCGTGGCGCGGTGGGCCACCGATACCGCGGCGGAATACGCGAAGATCCGTGAGCAGTTCGGAAGGCCGATCGGTCAGTTCCAAGCTGTCAAGCACAAGTGCGCCGAGATGATCGCCGACACCGAACGGGCCACCGCAGCCGTGTGGGACGCGGCCCGCGCCGTCGACGAGGCCAGCGAAAACGGCTGGGAGCCCGAGGGTACCGGGGCTAGCTCAGCGGTGGAGTTCGCCGCGGCGGTGGCGGCGACGTTGGCGCCGGCGGCCGCGCAGCGCTGCACGCAGGATTGCATCCAGGTCCACGGCGGTATCGGCTACACCTGGGAACACGACACGAACGTTTACTACCGCCACGCGCTGATGCTGGCCGCCAGCTTCGGCCGCAAGTCGGAGTATCCGCAGCGGGTGGTCGACACCGCGACCGGCACCGGGATGCGCGAGATCAACATCGACTTGGACCCCGATACCGAGAAACTGCGGGCGGATATTCGTGCCGAGGTCGCCGCCCTCAAGGAGATGCCCCGCGAAGACCGCACCACCGCCATTGCCGAGGGCGGGTGGGTACTGCCGCATCTGCCCAAGCCCTGGGGGCGGGCGGCCGATCCGGTGGAGCAGATCATCATCGCCCAGGAGTTCAGCACCGGACGGGTGCGGCGGCCGACGGTCGGCATCGCGGCGTGGATCGTGCCGTCGATCGTGGCCTTCGGCACCGACGAGCAGAAACAACGTTTCCTGCCGCCGACGTTCCGCGGCGAAATGATCTGGTGCCAGCTGTTCTCCGAGCCGGGTGCCGGATCCGACCTGGCCGGGCTGAGCACCAAGGCGACCAAGGTCGACGGCGGCTGGCGTATTAGCGGGCAGAAGATCTGGACCACTGCGGCGCACTTCTCGCAATGGGGGGCGCTGCTGGCCAGGACGGACCCGAGCGCGCCTAAGCACAATGGCATTAGTTACTTCCTGCTGGATATGAGCAGCGAGGGCGTGGAAGTGAAGCCGCTGCGTGAACTCACCGGCGGCGCGATGTTCAACACGGTGTTCATCGATGACGTGTTCGTGCCCGACGAGTTTGTGCTCGGCGAAGTCAACCGGGGCTGGGAGGTCAGCCGCAACACGCTGACCGCCGAGCGGGTCTCGATCGGCAGCAGCGAGGCGTCGTTCTTGGCCAACCTCGAGCAGTTCGTTGAGTTCATTCGCGACGGGCAGTTCGATCAGATCTCCCAAAACCGCGCCGGACAGTTGATCGCCGAGGGCCACGCCGCCAGAGTGCTCAACATGCGTTCGACGCTCTTGACGTTGGCCGGCGGCGACGCGATGCCTTCGGCGGCGATCTCCAAGCTGTTGTCGATGCGCACCGGGCAGGGCTACGCGGAGTTCGGGGTGTCCTCGTTCGGCGCCGACGCCGCGATCGGCGACCCCGACACACCGGCCGGCAAGTGGGATGAGTACCTGCTGGCCAGCCGCGCCACCACCATCTACGGCGGCACCTCGGAGGTGCAACTCAACATCATCGCCGAGCGTCTGCTGGGGTTGCCGCGCGACCCGTAGGCCGGCGAGGACGGCCCGTCCGTCTCGCGAGATCCATTCCCGGGCTGGGTTTTGGTCCGGCCACGGCGCTGATGCTTGATCTCGCCGGTGGTGTTGGTCCAGACGAAAGAACCGGCGCTCTGGTTCCAAGCGATCGGTAGCGCCGAGTCGCATCCGCGTCAAACCGCGCGAAAATAATGTCGCCCCGCACGCAAAATCCACGCCGACCTGACAGTTGTCAGATCGGCGTGGATTTGCTTCTCAGCGGGGGCCGGCAAGCTTATGCCTGTCGAGGGACGAGGCTAGCCGCTGTGGCCTACCGCGCGTACCCCCCAGGCTCAGGCCTACCCGATGACGTTGAACGCGTGCAGGCCGCCGTGGTGGTGGTCGTGGTGGTGGTGGCCGAACAACACGGGGGCGACATGGAGAGCGCCCGGTGCGGCCGTAGGCGCCGAGGCGGGAACCGCGGCAGCCTGCGCCATGGGGATGGCGCCGAACAGCATCGCGCCAGCCACCGCGCTGGCGCCAACTGCGCCAGCTGCAATACGACGGGCCGAGGACAGTGAAATCGACATTTGCTTGCTCCTTGATCACGTTTGGGACTGACGCCACAGAACGCTAAAGACTAATCCTTAGCAAAAGCTAAGACGACGCCTTGATAAAACTGACAATTTAGGCGTCGACTTGGTACAGCTATTGCGGCGATAAGTTCATTCGGCGTGGCTATAAACGGGCGGATAAATAACCATATTCATGAGTTCATGACCTCCGTTGATACTGTCTTCAGTATCTACGGAGATACTCAATACGCAGTTCAAAAGGCATTTACTGATGCACTGACGTCCGTACTTCTGTGTGTCCGTACTTAATGACCATCGTCTCGGTCCACTGAATCGACAGTTACGCGAATTTCTCGACACGTTCGACTACTAGCGAATCAATTATGCCCTGGTCGATTTCTGGCCACCTTGATAATTCGTTGATATCCAGCAATCGCAATGAATACCGCAGGGGCAAATCAGCGCCACCTTTCTCACGATCCGACGCCACGGTCAGAACTGGCCGCCGCCTGCGCCTCGGCCGTCCGCGGCGGCGCCGCAACGTGCCCGTCGGCAACTCCCACGACGAGCTACGGGTGCTCCGCCCCACCATTGGGCGCCTGGAGCGCTAGGCCGCCGTGACGCCGATGCGGGACTCCGCATTGACGCACATACTTATGTCCTGATGTACTGAGATCCACCCCAAGAGAAGGTTCGCCCCAGCCGCATGGAATCCAGCTCCCCGTTGTTCCGCGCCAAACGAGCCGCGCATGCCGACGGTGCGGCGCCGACCGAACGCCTCACGAACGTCCGTCAAAAACTCGACCAACCAGCACGCGGCCAACGGACACGACGAACCGTGGACCTCACCCCCGCCGCACACCGACGCCTCGACATCTGGCAGCGAGAAGCCGCCGACCGCCTCGGATTCGCGCGCGTCACCGGACAAGAGGTCCTTTGCGCACTCATCGAGCAGCTTTTGAGCGACCCCAAGCTTTCCGCCCACATCACCCGCAGCATCCACGACCGGCGGTGACCCGCTAACGGCGCACGCGTGCGTCCACGGATCTCCTGATGGCGGTGGCTAGTTCGATGACGCTGCCGAAGCCGCCTCGGTGGATGGCCTGGCGGGTGCTAGCTTCGCCGTGATGGCAGAAGCGCAGCGTCCCGATCGCCGCGAGCAAGGAGTAGGCGCAGAGCGCACCACGCTGGAGTCATTCCTCGACGACTATCGAGACATCGTGGTGCGCAAGGTTTCCGGCCTGTCCGATACCGATGCCCGCCGTAAGCTCGTCACGTCGCCGACAACCGTGGGCGGGCTGATCAAGCACCTGCGTTGGGCGGAATACGGGTGGTTCGATCAGCTTTTGCAGGAACGAAGCGACGACAACCGTCGCACCCACGACCGCTCCTGGGAGTTCGAGTTCCTCCCGGACGAATCACTGCCAACGCTGATAACCGAGTATCAGACCCAGTGCGAGGAATCCCGGCGTATCGCCGCACGGTATCCGCTCGATCACGTGGTGCCGCATCGTCGCCTCGGGACGGTATCGCTGCGCTGGATCTACGTGCACATGATCGAGGAGACCGCCCGCCACACCGGACAACTCGACATCCTGCGCGAACAACTCGACGGCGC
>DASZKQ010000555.1:0-1995 GCA_035552835.1 Mycobacterium sp.
GACCGCGGCCGTGATGCACTGACCTTCCTGCACACCACGCTGGGCGCGGGTTGCTCCATGTCCAAGATCGGGCGGACGCACCTGATTACCGTCGACGCGGTCGGCCACGGCACCGATGGTGAGCACGCCGTCGGCCAGCACTTCCCCATCGGGCCTCCGTTCGGGTTGGTGGCGATGGCCTGGCGCGACGACGAGGCCGTCGACGGCTGGCTGCGGCGGGTCACGCCGCGGCTGACCCGCGCCGAAATCACCGCGCATCGGCGGGTGCTCGCCGCGATACGTGACCGGGGATACGGAGCCTGGCGGTTTGACGCCGCGCACACCTCGCTGCACGACCGGCTGACCACGGTGTTGGCATCCTTGGAGCCGACCGCCCAGGTGACTCGAGAGCTGCGCACTCTGATGACGATGGTCACGCTGCAATCTGTCACGCATGCGCTTGAAACCGAGCTAGCAGCAACGGAATTCGTAGTCCTGCCGATCTTCGGACGTGACGGCCAGCCGGAGTACCAGATCGAGATCCACTTGCGCGGCCGCGACGAGCCCACTCTGACCGACCTCGACACCGCGCTCAGGCACGCCCAGAAGCTGCTCCGACCCGGGGTAGCCTGACCCGCCATGGGACGCGTAGACGGAAAAGTTGCACTGATCAGCGGCGGCGCTCGTGGCATGGGCGCATCGCATGCGCGGGCGTTGGTCGCCGAAGGGGCCAGGGTCGTTGCCGGCGACATCCTCGACGCCGAAGGCAGCGCGCTGGCAGAGGAATTGGGGGATGCGGCGCGGTTCGTCCACCTCGACGTGACGCAGCCCGATCAGTGGAAGGCGGCCGTCGACGTGGCACTGCACGAGTTCGGCACGCTCGACGTGTTGGTCAACAATGCCGGCATCCTCAACGGCAATACGTTGAAGGACTTTCCGCTGGCCGACTGGCAGAAGATCATCGACGTCAACCTCACCGGGACCTTTCTGGGCATGCAGGCAGCGGTCGAACCGATGATCGCGGCCGGCGGCGGGTCGATCGTCAACATCTCCTCCGTCGAAGGCCTGCGCGGTAGTCCCGGACTCTATGGCTACGTCGCATCGAAGTTCGGGGTGCGCGGTCTGGCCAAGGCCGCCGCGTTGGAGCTGGCGCCGCACCAAATCCGGGTCAACTCGATTCACCCCGGGCTGATCCGCACCCCGATGACAGCAGGCGTCCCCGAGGATTTCCTGCAGATCCCGCTGGGCCGCGGCGCCGATCCCGGCGAGGTTTCCGCCTGCGTCGTCTACCTGGCCTCCGACGAGTCGTCGTACTCCACCGGCGGGGAGTTTGTTGTCGACGGCGGCCTGACCATCGGGGTACCGCACAAGACCATGTAGGCAGCTATCATCGCAGTTCAAGGCTTATATAGGGGCCTGTTTTGTAACGCGTTCTCAGCGGTTGGCTAAGATCGCTCGGATGAAGACCAAAGGCGCGCTTCTCTGGGAGCTCAATTCGGGATTTCGCATCGACGAGATCGAGGTGGGCGATCCCGTCGCGGACGAAGTCCAGATTCAGCTGCATGCCGCCGGCATGTGCCACTCCGACTATCACCTGACGACCGGAGCCACCCCGATCGGGCTGCCCGCGCTAGGCGGCCACGAAGGCGCCGGCGTCGTCACCAAGGTCGGCAAGGGAGTCACCGACATCGCCGAGGGTGATCACGTCATCCTTGCCTTCATCCCGGCATGTGGGCAGTGCCCGCCGTGTCTGAAGGGCTTCCGGTCGCTGTGCGATCGCGGCGCGGTGTTGCTCGGCGGCAAGGCCATCGCCGACGGCACTTGCCGGGTTCGGGCCGGGTCCCACGACGTGTCTCCGATGAACTTGCTCGGCACCTTCGCGCCGTACATGACCGTGCACAAGGATTCGGTCGTCAAGATCGATCCCGCTGTGCCGTTCGAGTCAGCCGCGATCCTGGGTTGCGCGGTACCGACCGGATTCGGCTCGGCCACCAACGTCGCCCAGGTTGCGCCGGG
>DASZKQ010000556.1:0-1999 GCA_035552835.1 Mycobacterium sp.
AGTGTACGTCTGGTCGCGCACTCTCGACGTGGATGTACAAAAGCTATCAGTCGCGGTGCGACCGATGGCCCGAAAGTGGGCATCGTGCTCGGCCGCCGGCAACCTCACCTTCAACGCCGAGTTACTCGATCTCTTGCCTGACCTCCAGGACTACGTCATCGTGCACGAGCTCTTACACCTTTCCATTCCAAACCACGGCAAGCTATGGAAAGCACTGATGAGGGCACATCTCGGCAATTGGGAAGGGCTGGAACACCGCCTGCATTTGACCGCTGCGCCCGAGCGATCAGCACGCTGACGCCGAGCAGGAGCCGAACCGTTTAGCGGCTCTTCGTAAATGAGGGTGCACCGGTAGTTGGGCGGATATCCGCGGTGGAGGTTCGTGTCGGTGAGGTGAGGTGGGACCTCGGTGAGTGACGATGCAGGTTCCTACACCACGCCCATCACGCCACCGAGGTGACCCTTGTCGAAGGCTACTGCCTGCCCGTCTTCTGTTGTTGCTGACACGATCATGCGCACTATCGAGTTGGGGGTGACGATCACCGACGCCGCTGTCGACGACGAGGCGACGACAATCTTCTGCTCCCCGGTCGCCCGGGACCCGCGGTGCCCGGACTGCGGCCGCGACGGCCGGTACCGTGACACCGTCACCCGGCCGTTGACTGATCTGCCGGTCGCAGGCTATCCGCTGGTGTTGCGGGTCGCCGTACCCCGATACCGCTGCGTCACGCCTGACTGTGGGCGGGCGGTGTTCTGCCAGGACCTCGGGAAACTGGCAACCCCACGGTCCTCGACGACGCGGCGCTGTGCCCGGTATGTGTTGCGGCGGTTGATGATCGACCGCACCACCATCTCCGCGATCGCCGCCGAGTTGGGCGTGTCCTGGCACACCGTGAGCACGATCGCGATGCGCGCCACCGCCGACCTGGTCGCCGCTGCCGGCCCTGACCGTCTGGCCGGGGTGCGAGTGATCGGCATCGACGAGCACCGCTGGGCACCACGGCGTACCGGGGCCGACGGGTTCGTCACCGTCATCATCGACCTCACCCCGGTCGCGGACAAGACAGGTCCGGCCCGGCTACTCGACATGGTCGCGGGCCGCTCGGCCGCGGCCCTGGCCACCTGGCTGGCCGCCCAACCCGCCGGGTTCGCCCAGGCTGTAGAGGTCATCGCGATGGACGGGTTCGCCGGCTACAAGACCGCCGCCACCAGCGTCGTCCCGGATGCGGTGACGGTGATGGACCCGTTCCACGTCGTCGCCCTGGCCGGGGTCAAGCTCGACCTGATCCGCCAACGCATTCAGCAGCAGACCCTCGGGCGGCGCGGCCATACCGGCGATCCGCTCTACGGCATCCGGCGCATCGCCCGCACCCGCACGCATCTGCTGTCGGTGCGCCAGCACCACCGGCTACAGGCCGTCCTCGACGCCGACGAACATATCGCGGTGAAGGTGGCTCACGTGCTCTACCAGAAGATCATCGCCGCCTACGCCGACCCCAACCGGCGCACCGGCAAACGCGCCATGACCGCGCTGATCACCTCGATCCGGCGCGGCGTCCCGGTCGGGCTCGAGGAGATCGCCCAACTCGGCCGCACCCTGTGGCGCCGACGCGACGACATCCTGGCGTTCTTCGACCACCACGCCTCCAACGGCCCCACCGAAGCCATCAACGGCCGCCTGGAAGCCCTCCGCAGAAACGCCCTCGGATTCCGAAACCTCACCCACTACCGAATCCGCTCACTACTGCACAGCGGCGCACTGCACGCACTCGTCAACGCACTCTGAATTACGAAGAGCCGGTTTAAGCGCCAGAAGCGTCAGAAGCTGACGGGTGATGAATGACCCCACTCCCGATCTCTTATTCGGTGCTGTGCTCACCCGCCAGCACTTAGAGATGGCGTTGCTGGATGCCGCCATGGCCACCCGCACCAGAAAAATCAATGGCCTGCCCGAGACCCCTGCGCACCGTGAAAACGTCGCGGCCCCTGGTAAGGCGTT
>DASZKQ010000557.1:0-4687 GCA_035552835.1 Mycobacterium sp.
TTGGGTGTTGGCAGCGTGGTATGCGCAGCGGCTCCGAACATGGAGATCTTGTTGGGTGGCCGCTTTTTACAAGGGCTAGCCGGCGGCCTGCTGTGCGGTCTGAGCTTCGCGGTGATCAACGCCGTGCTGCCGCGATATTTATGGAGCCGCGGTGCGGCGATGGCCTCGGCGATGTGGGGCGTGGGTGCGCTGCTCGGCCCTGCGCTGGGCGGTGTTTTCGCGCAGTTCGGCGCGTGGCGATGGGCGTTCGGCGGGTTGGCCATGCTGAGTGTGGCGATGTCCGTGCTGGTACCTGGTGTGCTGTCGGTGGACGAGTGCGAGCAGGACAGCGCCCGCGACCCGGCACGGATTCCGGTGCCGTCGATAGTTCTGTTGGGCGCTGCGGCGCTGGCGGTCAGCGTGGCGTCTTTGCCGCGTAACTTCGCTGCGACCGCCGGTCTGCTTATCGTCGGCGCCGTGCTGTTGGCAATGTTTCTGGTCGTTGACCGGCGGATGCCCACGGCGGTACTACCCGCCAGCGTCTTCGGGTTTGGCCCGTTGAAGTGGGTCTATTTGACCCTGGGGCTGTTGGTCGCCGCGACCAAAGTGGATCTGTATGTGCCGTTGTTCGGTCAGCGGTTGGCCCACTTGGGACCGATGGTGGCCGGGTTGTTGGGCGCGGCTTTATCGATCGGTTGGACGATCAGCGGACTGGGCAGCGGCTCACTGAACAGAGCACGCACGATCGTGGGTGTAGTGATAGCAGCACCACTGGTGATGGCGGTCGGCCTGGCGATGGCCGGAGTCAGCCATGTCCAAGGCGCACCGGTTGGCATCATCGTCTTGTGCGCGACGGCGTTGCTGGCCACTGGGATCGGCATCGGCGCCGCCTACCCGCATTTGTCGGCGTGGGCAATGACCGACATCGACGACCCCGCTGAGGGCAGCGCGGCCGCTACCGCGATCAACTCGGTGCAGTTGATCTTCGGCGCGTTCGGAGCAGGGCTGGCTGGTGTCGTGGTGAACATCTCCGACGGCGGAGGGGTCGCGGCGGCTCGCTCGGCGTTTACCGTTTTCGCCTTGCTGGCCCTTACCGCCTGCGTCACGGCTTTTCGAGCCGGCCGACGGCAGGTGGCGTTCTAACTCAGCTACTGGCGCAGCGGCGCCGGGCTCCACAGACCGCTGCGTGTTGCCGAACCGAGGTCGAGGCGGGCCGGTTGGGCATCGGCGTAGTACGGCGTCAACTGCTGCAGCGCACCCCAGTCGCGGGACCAGTCGTCTTTCAAATACGTCGAGACCGTGTTGGCGCGCGCCAGCAATTCGGTGACGCCCAGGGGGCCGCCGCCGTTGTTATCCATCACCGGCGAGTTGGCCTCGGCGCCGAACCGATCGGGCAGGATCCGCCACTTGGGCACCTCGATCACACCGTTTTGATGCCCAAACGGTCGCTGGCAGGGGAAAGCCAGGCCGACCAGCCAATCCAGCAGTACCGGATCGCTCGAGCCGACGACGTCCTGCAGCGTGCGCAGCCGCGGAATCCGCGGTGCAGTGACCGCGATCCAGTGCTGCGGCGCCAAGTCGTCATCGGTGGCGACCAGTCGCACCTGGGTGGCGTTGCGTGGCACCGCGGACAACGGGGCCCGCAAGTTGCGCCACGCGGGTGCCGCGCCGACATCGGCGAATCCCATTGCACCGCCGGGGTGATTAGCGGCCGCCTGCTCGTCGGTGGCCCACTGGATTTGCACCTCGCCGTAGTCGAACCGGCCCGCCGCCGATACCACCAGCAGCGGACCGGCCTGGTCACGCGGCGGCAGCCGATACCAGGCCGACCGCAGCTGGGCCGGTACCTGTACCCCGGATCGCCAACTGCCGAACACCGGCGTGCGCGCCGGGTCGAGGTTGTAGGGCAACCGGGCACGCGAGCCGTTGATGCCCGGCGCGGGCGTGGTTCCGCCCTCGGTGCCGGCCTCGCTGCTGGTGACCATTCCGTCGTCGTTGACAAAACTGCGGTCGCCGGGGCGTTCCATCACCGGATCGGCCGACACGTCGGCGGGAATGCCATTGGGATCGAATCCGTCCGAAAGGCCCGCGCCCAACGCGTCTTTCACCGGCGCCTTGACTGGGGACAGCATGCCGGCGTTTGGATCCTGCTCGACGAGTACGTCGCTGGCGAGCCCGCAGGTCTTGCCGGCCAGCGCCTGCAGGTTGGAGCGACCGACCGACCACGCTGGATATTGGTCGGTCATGCCCAGTGTGAGCGACAGGACCTCGAAAAAAACCAACGCCCACGCGGCAATACCCAACGGGGACTGGACGATTCGAGCCAGCCGCGATTCACTCGGCGGCCCGGTGTCGTCGCCGTTGTTGACGAAGTGGAACCAGGCAGCCAGCAGGAGAACCAGCACCGTCAGCCCCAACAGCCCGGTGGTGAACCCGAAATGCCACTCCGGGAACGCATTTGACCATGGCACGCCGAAATTGGAGACATACCACCAGCCGTTGACGCTGGCGAACGATAGCGCCACCACGAACAGCACCACGGCGGCGAACATGGTGCGGTTGCGTCGCGAGCGCATCGCGGCCGCGGTCACCGCCACCGCGGCCAACGCCCCCAGCGGGCCGGCCAGCCCGGCGAACACCCCAAAGTGGTGCGTCCACTTGGTGGGCGTGAACATCATCGCGATGAAGGAAATGATCGTGATGCCTACGATGCGACGGCTTGGTCCCGCGGCGGTGCCCGGAATCCGGCCCTTACGCAACGACATTGCCACCGACACCGCGAGGGCGACCAGCAATGCCAGCAGGGCGAAGCGGCGGGCAACCGACCCGTCGGGGCTCGCCATGAACAGCCGCTCGTAACGGAGGTGCTCGTCGAACCAGCTCAGCGAAGGCCCAACCGCGGACTTGAGCATGTTGGCTTGGACTTCACCGGCGAAGGTCTGGTCCCGGAAGATCAGGATCACGGTGACCGTCGCCGCGGCCAGGATAGGCGCCAGCAGCGGCAGCAGACCGAAGCGTCTAGTGCGGCGGTGCAGGATGATGCGCAGCGGGCCGATCGCCACCAGCAGGGCGCCAATCGAGGCGATACCGGTCGGCCCGGAAAACAGCGTCAGCGCCCCGACGATGCAGGCGACCGCCACCGGCAACAGCCGACTGGTCGCCACGGCGCGTTCGACCGAACACCAGGTCAGCAGGATCCCCACGGCAATGATCGGCTCTGGCCGCAGACCGTTGTTCAGCGGCAGCCAGAACGCCAGGAACATACCCGCCGCCGTCCACGCCGCTGCTCTGCTGATCTTGACCGCATGTCCGAGCCGCGGGATGACTTCCCGGCTGATCACCCACCAACAGGCCAGCGCCATCAGCAGAGTGGGCAACCGCATCCAGATGCTGGCGGTGGTGACATGAGCCCACAGCGCCAACAGGTCGTAGTACCAGCCGAACGGCGCCTCCGGGGTGCCGAACCAGCGGTAGTAGTTGGCCATGTATCCGGCATGCTCGGATACCCGGGTCATGGTCAGGATGTAGCCGTCGTCGGCGGTGTTGGCCCCGACGAAATGCCACCACACCAGCACCAGCGTGACCAATACGTCCAGCCCGCTGATCGACCACCAGCGCGGCGGCAGGAAGCGCCGGTGCCGGGTGGCGTCGGACGTATCCAGGGTGTGCAGTGCGATCAGCGCGGCGATCGTCAATGCCACCCCGAGGACCATCGCGGCCATTTTCAGCGGGGTGGGCGAGCTGCTGTAACGGGTGTCGATGGTGGCTGAGAAGGTCAGGCCCGGTGGGGCCGGCCCACTCAGGTCGGTGAACACGCCGACGATCTGCGGGCGGAAGTCGTATCCGCTGCGGTCGCCGCGCAGCGCCGCGCCGGGATGCTCGGAATTGGGACCCTGCTTCAGGCCCACGAATTCGCCGGCGACTTTGTCGGCGTGCGCGGTGAAGACCAACTTCTGGCAGGCACCGCTGAGGACTTGGTTCAGCGGCGCGACGACGACCGGGGTATTGCGCACCACGACCACCAGATCGTCGTTGGGGGCACGCTCGATCAGCAAGCCGCGGTCGACGGCTTTGGGCGCCTGCTTGGGCACCGTGGACAGCAGCACAGTCTTGCCGTTGTTGCCGGACCCGGCCAATCCGGCGGCGGCCTGGCACGGAATGCTGATGGACAGGTCAGTGGCCACGTAGCCGATCAGCGGCGCTTCCACGCTGCCCAGCACGCCGTTCTGCGGCCAGTTCAGCTGAGCAGTGGTCTGTTTGACCGGCAGCAGCGGGGTTGCGATCGCCAGCAGAGCCCCGAGCAAACCGGCGACGACGGCGACGACCCGGGCGGCCCGGTAGTTGGCTCCCGTGTCGGTCACGGAGCTAGATGGTAATTGCTCGACGTGTGTCGCTTCGGTGGCCATCAGGGGTGCGGCCCGGATTTACGGACGGCCAACACGAACGGGCCAATGGTGCTGACGGTGAACCGGGGGTCGGCGAACAAGGCGGCGTTGAGCTTCACCGTGTAGCGGCGGACGTTGGGCTGGTTGGGATAGACGTCTTCGGCCAGCCGCAGGGTGTAGCTGCTGGTCGCGCCGGCCGAGCCGCCGTGGCGCATCAAAAACACTGTCGGCGGCGCCCAGGGCAGCGTGTCGAGCGCGTGGATGAGCTGATCGGGGGTTTTGAGCTTGGCCCAGCTGTTGATCGCGGCGGCCCGCTTGTCGAA
>DASZKQ010000558.1:0-4207 GCA_035552835.1 Mycobacterium sp.
AGGTTCGCGTGGACCGGGTTAATCCCCTGTAGCTCAATTGGCAGAGCATTCGGCTGTTAACCGAAGGGTTGGAGGTTCGAGTCCTCCCGGGGGAGCTGATCAGGGCACATCCTCAGACCTGCCCACAACTGCCAGTCACCGTGTATTCGCCGGACCGTGCAGGCTACCGGATGCGGCAGCTAGCCGAATGGTGATTTCGGCGCCGCCGGTGGGGCGGTTGCGGGCGGTGACACTGCCGTGGTTGCGGTGCGTGAGGGTGTCGACGATGGCCAGTCCAAGTCCCGTGCCGCCTGTGGTACGCGCGGTATCGGCGCGGGTGAATCGACCGAAGGCGTGTGGGAGAAAGCCGGGTGGGAATCCGGCGCCGTGGTCGCCCACACGGATCTCGACGCCGTCGGCGGTGGCCCGCTGGACGCGGATGGTGATCGGCGGAGCACCGTGTTGGGTGGCGTTGTCGATGACGTTGCTGATGATCCGATCCAAGTCGTTGGGGTCGGCGCGGACGTACTGGCCTGCAGGGCAGTCGATGTCGAGTTGATCGCCGAGGCTGTGGCGGTAGCGGTCGCCGATCCCCTGCAGGTGAGAGTGCAAGTCGATGATTGGCGGCTCCGCAGAGCTGCCGGCGTCGGCGACGGTGAGCAGGTCACGCGCCAGGCGGGATAGCCGGGTGGTTTCGCTCAGGGCCGAGCGGATTGCGGTGACCAGTTCGGGGTTGCTTCGTGGGCGCCGCAGGGCTAGTTCGAGTTCGGTGGTCAGCAGGCTAAGCGGGGTGCGAAGTTCGTGGCCCGCATCGCTGACGAATTGTCGTTCTCGCTCTAGCGCGTCGTGCAGCCGTTGCAGGAGCTCGTTGAAAGTCGTTCCAAGATACTGGATTTCGTCCCGGGCCGGTGGGACGGGCAAGCGGGCGTGCGCGTCGGTGGCGCTGATTCCGGCGGCGCGGGCGCGCATGCGTTCGACGGGTCGAAGGGCGGCGGCGGCCAGTAGATACGCGCCTAGGGCGGCGGCTAATAAAACGATCGGGAAACCGGCGGCTAGTTCGTTGCGCAGATCTGCCACGGCGGCATCGCGGTCGGCCAGGCTCTGGGCCGCCACTACGAGGCGTCCACCGGGGACCGGGCCCGCCGCCACCCGCACAGGGCCTTGCAGACCGCCCAGCCGAGAGTGATCAGAGACCAGCTGCCCGCGTCGGGCGGTGTCAACCTCGGAGGGTGACAGCGCGGTCTGCCCGGCGAGATTCGAGGTCGCGGCCAACACCTGACCGTCGGGGGCGATGATCTGTTGGCCGGTGTCGGGATCGCCGCCGGCTAGCAATGGATCGGTCGCGGCTGCGATTGGGCGCAGGTTGGCCAGTTGATAGGACAGGGACTCGGTGATTGCCGAGTCCAGCGACTCTTTTGTGTGGGCAACCGTGAGAGCTCCGACGGCGAGCAGGACCAGCGCCATCACGGCGGTGAAGGCGGCGGTGAGCCTGATTCGGATCGGCCAGCGCCGCGTCATCGGCCCGTTTTCTCGGGCACGCCGCCATCGGTGCGCATTCGGTAGCCAATGCCGCGGACGGTTTCGATGGAGCGCACCCCGAACGGCCGGTCGATCTTGTCGCGCAGCGCGCGGATATGGACGTCCACGACATTCGAACGTGACTCGTAAGCGAAGTCCCAGCAGTGTTCCACCAGCAGCTCTCGGGTGAGTACCGTGCCCGGCCGGTGCAGCAGCAGTTCGAGCAGCCCGAATTCCTTGGTGGTCAAGGCGATCTCGATCTCACCTCGCCAGCATTGGCGGCTGGCAGGGTCCGCGCGCAGTGCTCCGACGGTCAACACCGTGGGTCGTGGTGTCGGTCCGCGGCGGATCAGCGACCGTAGCCGGGCGAAGAGCTCATCGAGGTGAAACGGTTTGGTGAGGTAGTCATCGGCACCGCCGTCAAGCCCGGCGACTCGGTCATTGATAGCGCCGCGCGCAGTGAGCATCAGCACCGGTACCCACTTCTGCCGGTTGCGCCATTTCCGGCAGATATCGAAGCCGGACATGCCCGGCAGCATCACGTCTAGCACTACCGCGTCGTAGTCGTAGACCATTGCGGCCTGGTAGCCGCTAGGGCCGTCGGCGGCGATGTCGACGGCGTAGCCGTCTTCGATCAAACTGCGGCGCAGCAGGTCGGCCATCTTGGGCTCATCTTCGACGATCAGCACACGCACCGTTGCCACCATCCTTTCTGCTCCTGCCCGACTCCATCATCACCTTTAAGCGGGGCAACGCAGGTGTAGTCGGCGTTGATGAAGCTGCGATGAGGACGCCCGGTCGACCTTCATCGTGACTTCATGAAGAGGCGATAGACCGTGGGCTAACCACACGGCCACCCAGACTGCGTGGATCGTGCGATCCAAGGGAGGGGCTCATGGCCCGGTTTAGCGTGGGCGTCAAGCACGCCGTTGCGGGAACCGTCGCGATCGCCGCCACGCTAGTAGTGGTGCTGGCGGGTTGTAGTTCGGGTTCCAAGGGTGGCGCGGGTAGCGGCAAGGACCAAGCCGGCAATCCCCGTTCAGCGGTGACCACGACCGATGCCGACTGGAAGCCGGTGGCCGATGCGCTGGGACGTACCGGCAAGCTCGGCGACAACACCACCGCTTACCGGGTGGCCTTGGTGCGCAACGATCTTCAGGTCACCACCGATGGTGTGGCGATCAAACCGGGATTGTCGCTGGGCGGGTATGCGGCTTTCGCGCGTTATGACAACAACGAGACGCTGCTGATGGGCGACCTGGTGGTTACCGAAGCTGAGCTACCGAAAGTCACCGACGCGTTGCAGGCCCACGGGCTCGCCCAGACTGGGCTGCACAAGCATCTGCTGCAGCAGATCCCGCCGGTGTGGTGGACCCACGTGCATGGCATGGGTGACGCCGTGCACCTGGCCCAGGGGCTTAAAGCGGCGCCGGACGCGACGTCGATCGGCCCGGCCCCGCCACCGGCCCAGCCGCCGCCGGTCGATATCGACTCAGCAGGTGTGGAGCAGGCGTTGGGCCGCAAGGGAACTCCCGACGGCGGCTTGTTCAAATACAGCATTCCCCGTAAGGACACCATCGTCGAGGACGGGTACGTGCTGCCCGCGGCGTCGCTGAACCTGACGACCGTGATCAACTTCCAACCCGTCGGTGGCGGTAGGGCCGCGATCAACGGCGACTTTATCCTCACCGCCCCCGAGGTGCAGAAGGTCATCCAGGCATTGCGCGCCGGCAACATCCAGATTGCCGAGTTGCACAACCACGACCTTACCGAGCAACCCCGGCTGTTCTATATGCACTACTGGGCCGTCGACGACGCGGTCAACCTGGCCAAAACGCTGCGTCCGGCGCTGGACGCCACCAACCTGCAGTCGCCATAAGAGCGTTGCTGAGTGATTTGGCGGCCGCGCGACTCGTCAAGGCAGGGCTGATCCGCTGTCGTCTGTGCGATAAACCGGCGGTGCCCCAAGTTGGGTGAAGCTGCGAGGATTTCGAATTCGAGATCCTGAGGTCAGTCGTTATCCGGGGCTTCAGTGCCTTGGAAGTGGAACCCCTGGTCCAGGTGTACTTCCACCTGAGTGCCGTCGGGTTTGGTGACGAGTACCCCGTAGTAGGCAGCGCCCTCGTTGGTTTCCTTCTCGACCTTCCCAGCTTTGCCCGGTACGGCTTGTATCGCCGCGGCGCGGGCCTGATCGGCGGCCGGGCCGGTGATCTCCTGATCGTCGGCGCCGGCGACGCCGACGCCGATGGCCGCCAGGGCGGCGGCGCTGGCCACACCGATGCCGATCCTCGTTCTGACCCTCATCCATCCATCCCTTCTCGTTGTAACCCTGTTTGCGAAACCGACGGTAGAACCGGCACATGAAGCCAGGATGAAAGTGATCGAATTCGTTCGTTGTGGGTCATCGACACATGTGCGTGGCCGAGATGCCAGCCGCAGCGTCACATCGACTAGTCCGATGACCTACAGCGACTGGTGGCGGCTCTTCGCCTGTGGCTACAACCCGGCGCAGGAGTTTTCTCAATTCCCGATGTGAGTACGCACGGAAGCGTTTACGCTTCCATCGACGAACGCGGGTCACCAAACGGGGGGTTTGGGCGGATGTTGTTCCCTTTCACCGCTCTCATCGAAGCGACTACCACCACAGCCGCAACCTGCAATCTTCGCCAATCGCGGGACGGTCTGGGCAGCAGACGATTGCGCTGCCGTC
>DASZKQ010000559.1:0-6868 GCA_035552835.1 Mycobacterium sp.
TTGCCCTGCGTAATGGGTTGACCCTCAAGGAGATCGAAGAGGTGGTCTACCACATGGCCGGCTATGCCGGTTTCCCGGCGGCGTCTACCGCCCGCAGTATCGGCCGCGAAGTGCTACCCACACCGGAAGCCACAACCTAGCGGTGCTCCGTTAAGCGTGCTGGCTTGACTCGGTTGCCAGCCTGTACCGTTCTGGCCCCGCCTACGGGACCCGCGTCCAGGGTTGACAGTTCTGCGACTCGAAGGCCTTGATCGTTGAGTTAATATTCGCGTACATCGGGCCCATAGAGCTAGTCGCCTGGACTACATGCTCCTTGTTCGCATCAGGTGTGCTGTAGGTAAACCACGAGCACATTTCGCCCTGGGTCGGGATATTGTTTATCCAAACCCCCCAGGTCGACGCCGTCCCGCCCGTGCGATAAAGGCCCGGTGCGATGTCAGGTCCGACGACGAAGACACCATTACCGGGGATTGGGTCGCCCGGGTCAGCGACGGCTGGCGGCGCGAGCGCTGCCACCGCCACGCATGCCACGAATACGGCCGATGCGCGAATCGTTGGGGACACTGTTCTCTCTATATCGCGGCCCGCCCCGATGGCAGCGTATGTGCAGACGTCCGTCAGCGACAAGAGATAGTGCCGGTGCCGAGCTCGCCTAAGACGGCGCAGTCAGTGCGTCGATGTGGTAGCGGGTGGCGGTCCAGGCCGGGGTGTCGGGGGTCGGTATGAGGCTGACCGTCACCAGGTTTTTGCCTGCGGTGAGACGGTCGGGCACCAGGTAGGTGTCATCGAGCCAGCGGTGTGAGTTGTTGCTGCGGGGCTCTAACCAGATCCCGACCGGTGTGCCGTCGATGGCGACCTGTGCTGCCTGGTAGCCGATCGCTTGGTCCGACGTGCGGCGCAGCAGGATGCCGTGATTGTCCGGACTGATCAGGACGTGGAATGTGATCGGTGCATTGGTGGCGTGAACTAACCCGGCGACGGTGCGACCGTCGTCGGAGCCCTCATATTCGCTGACTAACAGCTGATCGCCCGCGTCGCCGTCGGAATAGCCGTGCAGGAGTCGACTGACCGGATCGTTCGGGATGACTTCGTCGCTGGCGGCGGCGGTGTCGTTTGGTTGTGTGTAGAGGAATGCCGTTGAGCTGTAGTCGGGTTGGACCATGTTGCGTTTACCGTGCTCGATGCCGAATCGGATTGCGGAGCGGTAGTCGATCGCTTCGGCCAGCATGAGCCGATAGACGGCCACGCAGTAGTCTGCGCATCCACCGCCGGCCGTGCGCTGATCGGGCTGGCCGGTGAGCGGGTCGCTATAGGTGGTGCCGTTGTGGAAGTACCAGCCGCCCTCGTAGAAGTCCTCGGTGCCAGTGCCATACCACTGCGGCGACGCAGAACCGTCGGTGTAGACCCGCTCGGCTCCTTCGAGGAAGTACGGAGAATCGTCACCAAACGACGTCTTGATCCGAGAACCGCGGATGGTGTGGCTAACGCCGACGAACTTTCCGTGGCCTTGTTCGTCGGCGAATAACCAGTCTTGACCGAGCGTCGTTGGTCCGGCATGCGAACGCGCGGTGAAGTACCCGGCGCGGCCGCTGGCCAACGCGGGTGCCCACTGGGAGTCGGGTGTGAACACGACATCGCTGTCGATTCCGGTTACCGGGCCACCGGTGGCGTTGACGAGGATAACGTGGACGGTGCGGGCGAAAGGCATTGGCCACCAAGCTGCCAACGACAAAGACCCGTCGGGTTGTGGGATCGTCGCGAACATCAACGAGCGCACGTTGTCGGTGCCGAGTCCGGCGCCGAAGAATTCCCCAAGTGGCGAGTCGACCATCGTTCGGCCGTCGAACTCGATCTGCAGCCGCAAACCGGCCAGGAGTTGAT
Organism: Mycobacterium sp.; assembly: GCA_035552835.1. Taxonomy (GTDB): domain Bacteria; phylum Actinomycetota; class Actinomycetes; order Mycobacteriales; family Mycobacteriaceae; genus Mycobacterium. The sequence goes on from DASZKQ010000559.1 coordinate 1,882, forward strand.
CCGCTGGTTGTGGTAGCCGCAGCCGGAGCGCCGAGATGCTGCCCGAGCCAGTCGATTCCGCGATCTGCAGCCCACTGCTGGCGGGAATCTGGTTGACGCGATGATTATGCGTTGCGGTGGCTGCCGCCGGTTTGGGGTCGACGGCGCCGGCGGCGCGGAAGGTAGCGAGCACGTCGAGTGCCGGGTCAGCGCGCGAGAACGTGGCCACCCCGTCGGCTGTGGAAAACCGGCGATAGTCAACGTGGTAATACTCCAAATGCGATGTGACGCTGATCCGCATCGACTGCCGGTAGGGCATCGGCACCTTGATGTAGACGCCTCCCGGCGACTGGTCAGCATTGGCCACAAGCGGCCAGACGAAGGGTGCACCCAGCGCGCCGTCGACCAGCGATTGCAATGGCGCGTCGATCACCGTCTGCCCATCCAGGTCAATGCGGATCGTTCCGAGCGCGGTCACATTGCCACCGTCGCGGGTGAACCAGATCGAATCGATCTCACCGGCACCGCGATCTTCCGCGATGACACAGCCGGCACCGCCAGACGCCAGACAGCCGCCGTTGCCGTTTTTATTACCGGTGGAGATGTCGAAATTGCCGCCGCTTCGATCGAAGCTCGACAGTTGCAAAGCCTGCGTGTCGGCACTCAGATACGGCAGCCGGTCCAAATGACGGTAGGTGTCCCAGCTCACCGTCTTCTCACCGAGTGCTCTGGTGACCGGCTGGGCCGGCGCTGCGGCTGCGCCCGCAGCACCGGCAGTCCCCAGCAGCAGGAATGCCAACATCGCCGACAACGCACGAACAGCGACCGGCATAGGAGCGACCAAAGTACTCAACACATAGCAGTCCATCACCGCCACTCCCTGTTCTGTGAGCGAAACAGAAATTATGTCGCGCGCCCGCTTACTTTTAGCGTTCAACCGACACGCCGATTGGGCAACCGCTGAGCGGGTTGCGGGGCTGTCAGAATTGCTCACGGCGCGAAAAAGCTGCGGGTAGCAGAGCTTTCGAGGTGTTCGCGTGCAGGAAAACTACTCGTAACCGGTTGGAGGAACAGACGCGGTATGTGGTACTCGCACACCAATACTGGTTGGAGGGCCTACATCAGACTGGTCGCCTCGCGTAGTGCTAGTACAACCATCGTTTTATGGATCCAACGAGTGATGTTAGCGACGATGCAGGCTGAGCTGGTGTCGTGGCGAAACATAGTGGGGCACAAGGATCTTCGCCGCTCGAGTCGTTGGTAGAGATATGCGTCAGCGTTCTGGCATGGGCGACGCGGGTTCGACGGTGGCCAGTTCGGCTAGGCCGCTGATGTCGAAGACGCGGACCAGGAACGGGTGGGCGATGACGTGGATGTGCTCGGCATGCGGGAAAAGGGCGTTGATGGCTGCGCTGTCCAAATATTCCACAGCGCTGAGGTCAACAGTGAGCGTCTCGCCGCGCTGGGCCGTCTCGGTGATGGCCGTGGTGAGGGCTTGCGTGAATTTGTCGATGTTGCTTAGGTCGATTTCTCCCGCTGCGATCAGCACGAGCTTCCCGTCGTCGCTGCGCGCGGTGTCGAGAGTGAGCAATGCGGGCATCAGCTGAGCCTCCCGAACAAATGAACTGTCGTCCCGGCCGTTTCGGGTTGGATGGCGATGTCCTGCATGAGCGCTCGCATGAGGGTGATGCCGCGGCCGCGATGGGCGTAGTTATCCGGTTGCGGAGGCTTCCACGAGCCGGTGTCGGTAATCGTCAGCTGCACCTGATCGACCAGTGCGGTCGCGTGCAGGCTAACGATGCCTTCCGGGCTATCGCGGTGACCGTGCTCGATGGCGTTGGCGACGGCTTCGCCGGCTGCGACGAGCATGTCGTGAGCTTGATCTGGATCCACCCGGGCACGGGTTAACCAGCTGCGCAACGCGGCACGGGTGCGGGCAAGCTGGCTGACGTGGGCCGGGAAGTCCATCTCCAGCGGGGCGGGATGGCGGTAGAGCAGCAGCACAACGTCGTCTTGATAGCCGCCGCTGGGCGTGAGACGAGACATGATCTGGTTCGCCAAATCATCTAGTGCTGAGTCGCGGCCGTCCTGTACGAGGGCAGCGGCGCGGGCGATGCCATCGTCGAGTGCACTACCGCGACGCTCGACCAGACCGTCGGTGTAGAGCAGCAGGGTCGCGCGCCCCGGCACGGTCGTGTGGGCTTCCGGGCGGGGCCGGTCGGGTCGTAGTCCCAATGGAATGGTGTGGCCATCGTCGAGTGTCCGGGTGGTGCCGTCGGCGTGGACCAGGATGGGCGGCAGGTGCCCGGCACTGGAGTACACCAGTTCACCGGTGTCGGGGTTGAGCACCGCGCAGACGGCGGTGGTGCATTGGGCACCGGGTAGCCGCGCCGCGAAGCGGTCCAGCCCCGCGAGCGCGGCGCGTGGGCTTGGGTGGTCGAGCAGCAACGCGCGGCAGGCACTGCGTACCTGTCCCATCACCGTGGCCGCGGCGAGGCCATGCCCGACACAGTCGCCGACAATCAACGCGATGCGCCCGTCTTCCAGATCGATGATGTCGTACCAGTCACCGCCCACCTGTAGGGGCCGGCTGGCGGCCTGATAGCGCACAGCGAACCCGCCCGGTAGATGAGCGGGCCCAAGGATTGCGTGTTGCAGCGCCAGCGCGGTTTCGCGCTGCTGGTCAACCTGGTGCACCCGCTGCAGACCCTGGCCGAGCCGGCCTGCCAGCATCGTTAGCAAGGTCTGGTCCTCGAGAGTGAACGGCCGCTTTTCGGCCAACTGGATCCAGACGACGAGCACGCCGTCGGGGTGCTGCAATGCGATGCCCGCCGTCCCCGCACGCGTTGTGTTGGGAGCGAGTAGGTCGCCGTCACGCAACGAGGTCAGCATCTGGCGTGTTTGGGATGACAGGTCGTCCCACTGCGAGGGCTCGCCAACCGAAATCAGGTCCGGTGCGCGTGAGACGGTTTCCGCGGCGGACCTCTGGGCAGGAAAGGTGACCGCCAAGACGCGGCGGGCCCGCCATAGTCGACGTAATTCCTCGGCTGCGGCTCGCAGCGCGTTCTCGACGGTGTCGGCCTGGGCGAGTTGCTGGTTGAGCGCATGTTCGCGACTTGCTGCCAGCGCCAAGGCAATAGCGGCGTGTCGGGCGAAGTCACTGACAAGCTCTAGGTAATCGGTGCCGAATGGCGGCTGCCGCGGTCGGCGTGCGACAGCAATCACGCCAAGCACCCTGCCGTCCGCAGTCAGCGGCATGACGATCGCCGAGCGTTCACCGACATCGGTGAAACCCTCGATCGGATATTGGAAGGAATCAGTGATCAGCGGTAGCCCGCGGCGCGCAACACCGCCCGTGGTGGAGGCGTCCATCGGAACCTCGCGACCAATGACCTCCGAGGCGTACCGGCCCGCCGTAGCCGCGACGACAAGGGTGTCGACTTCATCGGCGGGCAAATCGGGTTCCCTTGGAACCAGCAATATCGCCTGCTCAGCATCGGCCAACTCCAGCGCCCGGTTCACGATGAGCTGCAACGGCCCCGTCTGTGGGTCACCGGACAGCATCGCGGTCGTGATCTCGCGAGTGGCCTTCGTCCATTTCGCCGATTCACGTTCTCGCTCGAAAAGCCGCGCATTGTCGATGGCGGCCGCCGCCGCCGTCGCCAACGCCCGCACGGCGGCCTCCTGGAAGTCGGAAAACACCCGGCCGACCCGGTCGTCGGCCAGGTAAAGGCTCCCGAAGTCAGCTGCGCGCACGGTGATCGGTATTGCGAGGAGTGCCCGCAACGCCGGAGCGTGTGCGCGCAACCCGACGGCCTGCGGATAAGCAGTCAGATCCTCGACGCGCAGACCCTCACCCACCGGCAAATCCCCCAGCCGCCGCGCTGTGTCGTCGTCGATCCCCGCGTGGACGAAAGAGACCAGGGTGCCGTCGGAGGCGCGGATACCCAGGGCTCCGTACCGGGCACCGGTCAGCTCCAGCGCCGCATTGACGATTCGATGCAATGTCACGTCCAGGTCCAAATCCGAACCGATCCCGACGATGACCTGCACCAGTTTTTCCATCTGCTCGCGAGCTGACACCAGCTCGTCAAGCTGTTCATGCGCTCGGCTCATCGGCTCATGCCAGCCGTGGGGGGTGAATACAGATCCACCCCCTTCACTTCCCCATAAATGCAGAATCTAATCTCTCCAAAGCCGAGCGATACGGCTTGAGGCGGATGGCTTTGGGCAGGCGAGCACTTAAGACTGTGTGCCGAGCTTGAACAGGTTCAGTTTCTAGCTGTTGACGACGGCGGGAAGTAGCCGGGCCGTAGCGGCATGCCATAGCGGTAGCGCGCGGGCCAGCTCTTGGCAATTTCGGGCTGCGGAGTGGCGAATGTGCGGGTCTGCAGCAGCTTCAGTCCGCACTGCTCGAGCTCGCGCGGGTCCTCGCAAACCCACTGCATCCGAGTGGCCACAGCGTGCATTGATCCGTTGCGGTGCTGATTGCGCAGCATCATCGCGCCGGCGGTGTCGAACGCGATCACAGAGCCCTAAACCGGTGGGCAAGCTGTGAGAGCACGGTGCGGACCTGTTTCTCGGCTAGATACACGAAGACCGCTTCGCAGACGAACAGATGAGGGGGACCCCGGCTTTGCCGTTGCGCGACCGACGATTCCGCTTGCTTGACTGCTGAGCCATCGCCGGCTCCTGGGAGGCGCTGTGTTACTTAGGTATCTCTAAGGTAGCTGCAAGATAGTCCTCAGGTGGGGAGTTGTCCGCCAAATCCTAAAACACTTTGCATAAGTTCCCCAGCCCGTCACCGGCGTGACCATCGCGAGCCTCGGGAGCCCAGCCCTCGACGCGCGCAGGTCACAACGAGGACCGAATCAATGGCGGCGACCATTTGGTAATTACTGCTGTGTCGGCTTTCCGAATTGGGTGGCAAGCGATACCAATATAAGTGATGCCAGTGTTAAAGAAGTTGTTCGAACCGCGCTGCGGCACCAAAGGGTAACGCGCCATT
>DASZKQ010000560.1:0-23575 GCA_035552835.1 Mycobacterium sp.
AGGTAAACCAACTGCACCAGATGGTGGCCGCGATCCACGCCACCGCAACCGGAACCGACGTCACAGAAAACTAGCGCCGAAGGTCGCGACCGCCAAGAAAGCCCCGTGAAGGCGCCCGTCCGCCACAGCCCGCAAGCCGGCAACCCTTCGGTTGACAGCCGACGAGCATCACCTTAGATTGCCGCTGTGATACAGACGCACGTCAATATAGATGCGCATATGTATTTCTATACCCGCATTATTTGAGGTCCTCATATGCCCAGAGGATCGCCGTCATTACTAGCGCTTGCACGCTGGTGTCCTTGTCGACCGCCAACCTTTTCAGTGTCCGGTGTATGTCGCGGGGCAGGTCAAGCGTCGTTCGTGCCCCGCTGCTCGCACGTCGGTGCTCCATTGAGGCCGCCGCCAGCCCTGCTGAATCCTGCAGCCCTGCGCTGATAGCGGCTCGAATAAGTTCCGTCATGGTGGTGTCTGAGTCCAGGGCGCGGCGTTTGAGCCCCGTCCGCAGGGCCGGGGCCAGATGCAGCGTGGTGCGCATCGCCTCGTGCAACCCAGCCGTTCGCGCGACCGGATTATCGAGGCGCTCCTCGCTGGGGCTTTGAAACGTGCTCGCCGCCCTGGCCGCCGCCGCGGCTCCGGTCGGCCGGCGGATCACCGATGCGCGCACCGTATCTGCCGTCGAGGGCTTCGCCGTCATACCGTTATCTCCTTTTCAAGCCCCACCGATGCCAGCAGCTCGTCGAAAACGTCGCCGTAATCGCCTAGATACCGCGGAATGCCGCGACCGAAAGACCGCTCGACCGCGGTCAGGTCCCGCACGAGGTTGCGCAGCACCGGCGCATTCGCCTCAATCAAGCCGCGCGGTATCTCCACCGCCTCAACTTTCCGCATGTCGACGAGGGTCAGCAGGACCGTTGTCGGCCGGTGCGCGGTGATATCGAGCGTCGGCCATACCCGGTCGATATCCGCCGCGCGAGGCCCGGTCGGAATGATCACCAGGTCGGCGGCGTCGATCGCCGCGTCGATCGCGGCGGCCGTCCCCGGCGGCGTGTCCACCAGGATCAGCTCGCCTGGCTGACTGGACAGCTCCCGCAACCCCGCCGCGGTCGCCGGGACCACATCGAACGGCAGTGGCGTGCCTAGGTGCGCCGCCCGATCCGCCCACGACGAGGCCGACCCCTGCGGATCGGCATCCACCACCCGCGTGGGCATACCCCGACGCACCGCAGCCGCGGCCAAGAACATGCAGGTCGTCGTCTTCGCGACGCCACCCTTCGTGTGCACAAGTGACCAAATCACGATGTAGATCATACATCCATATACGCATCTAGATGCGTAGGCGCGCACTAAGTAGGTGATGTTGCTTAAATCAGTTTTTCTGTCAAAATGGCATCTATGACGCGGAAGAAGACGACCGTCTACATCGACGAGGCTCTGTTGCGTGCAGCGAAGGTAGCCGCTGCACGGTCAGGCAAGCGCGAATACGAGGTCTTCGAGGACGCGTTAAAGCGTCATCTGGGATTCGCCGGGACCGTCGAGCGGATCTGGGCCGGCATCAGCCCCGAGGACGCGCCGGGCGAGGAGGCCGCTGCACGGCTCGCCGCCGAAGAGCTGGCTGCGGTACGGGCAGAGCGTTCGCCGCGCAGGGCGGGCTGAGCCCTGGACGAACCACTGCGAGTTGTCATCGACCCCAACGTGTGGGTATCGGCGGTGATCAACCCGTACGGCACTCCCGCTCGGGTTGTGGAGGCCGTAGCAGACGGCGCGATCACCGCAGTTGTGAGCCAGCACCTGCTCGATGAACTCGCCGCCGTCCTGATCCGGCCCAAGTTCCGGCGCTGGATTAGCGTCGCCGATGCGATCGCTTTCGTCGAAAGTCTTGGTGGCCATGCCGATCTGCGCGACGACCCGGGCCCACCCAAGACAAGAGTGCGGGATCCCGACGACGACTACCTGGTCGCACTCGCCGAAGCAGCCGATGCAGTGATCGTCACCGGTGACGACGATCTACTGACCGCCAAAATCGAACCCGCGGCAATCACGCCCGCCCAGCTCCTCGCGCGCCTCTGAACACACCCAGATGCGCGTCCATAAGCGCGTCCATATGTCTACACATATCCGCATTACGCCAGATCAAAGCATCACTACGACGCGCCGTGATGCACCACGGGGCCCTTTCTCGCCCGTGATTGTGGTGAGCTGGGGAGGGTGGCTGTCAAGGCCACGCCGCTGTGCGATCGACCACGGTCGAGCCTTGACAGCCACCATTCCCCACGCACAACAGCGGCCAGTATGAGGATGGGCCACCAAAATAGGAGCCGTCAAATGTCGGAAGGTCGCCGTACCGTAGGCCTTGTGAATGCAGCCGAGCACTGGCAAGCGTGGCTCCACAGGTACGGCGACGACTACGCAACCGACAAGGAACGCCGCGCGGCCTACCGCGACTTTAAAACCAACCTGGCGTCCCTCAAAGAAGTGTTCTCAGCTGACAACAACGATCACGGCAATTCGTAACGGCGCCGCAAGTCCTCGCCGCTGACCGTGTGAATCGGCTGCGGCGAGCTCGGCGCTGGTGCCGGCCTCCCATTCATCGAGGCGTTGAGCCTCTCGGCGGCGGTCGCGCTCGTTGCGGATGCTCGCGACGTCCTTACACATGTCAGGCCACCGTGTAGAGCTCGGCGACTGGCACATGGGGCAGCACGTCACATAACACCATCACCAGCGCAAAGGTCCGCGCTTCCCGGACTAGCTCGACCTGAGTCTCATAATCGGGCAGGCGCCAGTGCTGTCGGCCCCATTGCGTCACCGCCTGTTCGGCCCGATCGTCGGCCAGTTCAGCCACGCGCGCCGCAACCTGCTCGGGGCGTCGTCGATGAACTCTTGACGCTCGGCGTCGTCCCAGCCCGCCGGCAGCCGCAAATGCCGGGCCAGCACCTGGGCCACGAACGCCCGCGGCTTTAGATCCTCGTCCACACCGCAATTCTCCGCTGATTTCTGCTGCCCGATCACGAAAACATCACGGGCATGCGGCGTGTCGTTAGCAGCTAACTGCTTTTCCCGGGCAAGGTTGCAGCATGGCTCAAACGCGCTGCACGCACAAAGGTGACCGCGCCCAAATCGCAACACGGGCCGACCGCATCGTCTACGACTTCATCAAACGCGAGTCCGCCGAACGCGGAATCCCCATGGGCCAGTACGTCGCCGACGTCCTCGCCATCCATGCAGGCCACCCCGAGCTCGTTCGTGAACTCGATAAGGAGGTTATGCCGCTGGCGATGTAAGGCCTTAGCGGGCAACACATCTCAATAGCCGCGCGGAAGTAGCCGCGCCAAAACGACGAAAACCCCCGGCTAGGCCGAGGGTTCGTCGTGAGCCGAGTAGCGAGCTCGGTTCGGCGGTGCTTTCGCACCATCCCCGAAGGGATTTGCTTGATAGGCAGATCTCACGGTAGCGCATACCTAAATCAGATTCCAGATGGCGCGCACCGTGACATTTCTGAAATTGCTTCACCGCCGTATCGCGGGTGTACCTCGTTGCGGCCGCGTCGTGGTGTGGTGTGTACGCGGCCGTGGGCGGCGCGGTTGTCGGCCGCCGCCCATGAGCGGCGCCGGCGATCTGACGCGGCGGTTGTCGCGGCGATCGTGCTCGAGCTCGGCGAGGCCCCGTATGCGGGGGTGCCGTGTTGGACCGGGCGGATGCAGCGCTGGGCCACGTTCACGGTTGCGGTGGCTTATGACTGCCGCTACGACACCGCGGTGCGTCCGCTGATGCCGGGCAACCCGATCAGCCGCCCAGCGCTGCTGGCGATCGCTGCGGCCCGCGCCGGCTACGCCGATCACGGCACCGGGCGGAACTGCCGGCCCTCTAATGAGCGGCTGGCCGCCGACACCGGCTACAGCGTGCGCACCGTGCAGCGCGCCGATACGGTGCTGCGGCTGTTGGGGGTGGCCTCCGAGGTGCTGCGCGGCCGCCAACGCACCCGCACCGAACGGCTGGCCTCCTGGCGGGTAGGGGACCGCCACCGCGGCTGGGCCTCGGTATGGGCGCTGCACGACAATCCACAGCTCACCGGCTTGGTGTCTCGGCTGTCACCCCACCCGCGTAGCGGTCCCGTTAGGGATAAACACTCACCTACCGAAGTGGTTACTACCGGCACCGGTGGCCCTGCGGGCCGCCGGCAGGACGGCGCTGCGCGCCGCCGAGCACCGGACGCCGGGGGTGCAGCGCTGGCGCGGGCCTGGCGCGCCGACCCCGGTGCCCCGCCGTGGGCGCGCCGGCACAGCGCGGCGGCCTGGGCGGCGATCCTGGCCGGCCCGGCCGCGCATGGCTGGAGCCCGCGCGATGTCAACGCGCTGATCGGCGACTGGGCCGGGGTGACCGGGGCGCGGATTCCGGATGGTCCGCATAAGCCGATCGGGCTGTTGGGCGCGATGCTGGCCTGGCACGGTGCTGAGCGCCTCGGCGAGCGCCCGGCCGCGCTGGACGACGCACGGGAAGCCGCGGCGCGCGCCGCGCACCGGGCGCACCTGGCCGCGCAGCGCGCCGCCCACGCCGAACATCAGCGCTCCCGCGCCGCCGGCCGCGCCGCGCTAGACGGTGTTGGGCATGTCGCGGCGCGGGCGGTAGCCGCCGAAGCCGCGCGCGCCGCGGCGCGCAAACGCACTCATGCTGCCGCGCACGATGCGGCGCGGGTGGCGGCCGCGGTGGCCGCGGCCCGCACGCATCGACGCGGGCCCGGGCCGCGCGGTTAGTGGGGGCCGGCGCTGTCGAAGCTTGGGCCGTCGCGGTGATCCCAGCACACCACGTCCAAATCCGGCAGCCGCGCCAGCGGTATCCCGTAGACCAGCCAGTCGAGTACACGCTCACTACCGGGCTGAGCGCGGCGCACCAGCAACTCGGTCAATGCCGTCTCATAGTTCATCGGTTTCCCTCGTTTCGGCGCGGGCGGTGCGGCGTTCTCATCGTCCACCGGTGATGCCCAACCCGGCGTCGCGGTGAGGCGTCTGGGCGCGCCGGTAAGCGCTACTCCTGCGACGCCCCCAACGCTTCGATAGTGGCCCTAATTTTCGACCGGAAATCAGTTTGTTAGCTGCGCTTAGCAGTGTCGGTGTGGGCGGCGTTAGTGACGGCGGTCAGGTAGTCGGCCATGCTGATTTCCCCGGCCGCGAACGCCACCAGGCGCGCGATCCAATCTGCGGTGGGGTAGTAGCCGTCGAGGACGCTATTGGCGATCGCGTTGCGTACCGCGCGCTGATCCGCCGGCGTCAGTTCGGCGGAGAGCTCGTCGACGGTGCGCCACAGTGTCGCCAGCTCGTCGTCCTCGCTCACCGCCACCCCCTTAAGGTTTACTCCACTGTCTTTCTGCCAAATCTCCTGCCTACCTGGGCTTCCCAACCCCTACCGCATCCATCCGCCCAGCAAACCATTTACACCCACCTGCGTGTCGCTATGGCACATTTGCACAAGGGTGTGCGAGGTTGGTTGTGGCCGCCTGTCAGGCAAATTCGCCCCCGTTTGGTGGGCGGCCCGAAAAGCAAGGTGGTTGGGGTTGTGTTGACGATTGCGAAGTTGTCGCGGTGGTCGGTGAATTACTACAACGACACTGCCCGCGCGGCCGGCCACGCCGCTGCGGATTTGCAGCGGGCCGGTGGTGGGTTGGGTGAGTATTACGGCGAGCACGACACCCGCACCCCGGTCTGGACATGCGCCGGCGACACCCGCGCCGTGGCCGAACTAGTCGGCTTGACCGAGATGCAGCGGGCTGCCGGGGTGGCCGATCCGGAGGTGGTGGCGCGCTGGCTCGATGAGGGTGCGGCCCCGAATGGGGAGTGTGGGCGCGGGTTCGGCAAGGGCAGTGTGCATGGGTTTGATTTGACGTTTTGCGCCCCGAAAAGTGTGTCGTTGTTGCGGGCGGTGCGCGGTGATGACGTGGCCGCGAAAGCGGTGCTGGACGCGCACACGACCGCGATCGGTGAAGCCATGGAGTACCTCGCCGCGCACGCCGGCTACAGCCGGGTGCATAACCCGATCACCGGTGAAAAGGACCTCATCAGGTTGCCGGGGTTGGTGGCGGCGGCCTATCAGCATGAGACGAGCCGGGCGGGGGATCCGCATCTGCACACCCATGTGCTGGTGCCGAATCGGCAGCCCCGTGCGGACGGCAAGCTGGTGTCGTTGGATGGGACGTCGCTGTATCACGAAGCCCGCGCGGCGGGGACGATCTATCAGGCCACCCTGCGCCGCGAGCTGCACCTGTCGGTGGGGGTGGAGTGGGCGGCGGTGGACCCGGGCACGGGGATGGCCGAGATCGCCGCGTTCACCGCGGCGAGTGTGCGGGCCTGGTCGCGGCGCTCCACCCAGCTCCGCGAATGGGCAAGCAACAATTTGACCGTCGTGGACCCCGCTGCGGGGGTCAGTGCGGCGCAGTTGGCGGCCGCGCAGAAAGCCACCCGGCCCCGTAAACCGGAGTCGTTGGCGTGGGCCGAGCTGCGTGAGCAGTGGCGCACCGATGCGCGCGGACTCACGCTGGATCGCGCCGCGCATGAGGCCGCGGCGGCTGCGCGGCGCGCCATCGCGCGCTCTGGTGGGGTGCGGGCGCGCCTGGCGGCGGCCGCGGCCGGGTTGGAGAAGGCGGCGTTCACCCGCGCTGATCTGATCGAAGTTGTCGCCGCGCAGGTTCCGGTGGATCTGGATGCGCCGCCGCGGATGATCGCTGAGACCGCGGTCGATCAGGTTGGGGTGCGGTTGTCGGGGCCGCGGTTGGCGCATCAACGGGAAGGCTCGCAGCGGTTCACGCTGTCGGAGTTTTTGGCTGAGGAAGCCGCCCTGCTCGCCCTGGTCGACGACTCTGATCCGCGCGCCGCGTTGTGGGTGCGCGACGACTCCCATGCCGCGGGACTGTCGGTGGATCAGGCGCGGGCTGTGCGCGCGGTCGCCGAGACCGAGCAGTTGGTGTGCCCGTTGTCGGCGCCGGCCGGGGCGGGGAAAACCACCTCCATGCGCGCGCTGCGCACCCTCGCCCGTCAGCGCCACACCGCGAAAGTGGTGGTAATTGCCCCGACGGGGCGGGCGGTTGACGTTGCGGTGCGTGAAGGTGCCGGCGACACCGGCTACACGGTCGCCAAAGCTTTGAAGTCACTTCAGGACGGCAGCCTGACGCTTGGGCATTTGGACCTGGTGGTGGTCGATGAGGCCGCCATGATCGGCACCCCCCAGCTGCACCAACTCCTGTCTGCGACCGCCGCGGCCCACTGCAAGACCGTGCTGGTTGGTGATGCCCACCAACTTGCCCCGGTCAAAGCCCGCGGTGGGATGTTCGCCCACCTGTGTGCGGATCTGCCCTGGACGCAGCGGCTCTCGGAGGTGTGGCGGATGACCGATCCGGCCGAGCGTTCGGCGTCGCTGGCACTACGTGAGGGCGGGCCGGCCCCGACCCGGCGCGCGGTGTCCTGGTATCGCGCCCAGGACCGGTTGCGCACCGGGGATCAGATCGCCATGGCGTCTGACGCCGTCGAGGCGTACCGGGCTGATGTGGCGGCCGGCAAGGACGCCCTCCTGCTCACTGACACGGTGGAGATGGCGGATGCGCTCAACCGGCGCATCCACGACCACACCATCAGCTCTGATGCTGACACAGTGGTGGGGGCGCGGGGGCATCGCATCGCCGAGGGGGATGTGATCGTGTCGCGGCGTAACGAACCCGCCATTGCGGTGCACGACGCCAACGACATCAAGGTTCAGGCTTATCCGGTGCGTAACGGGCAACGCTGGACCGTGTTCGCCGTCGACCCTGACAACAAGCGGATCGCCGCCCGCAGGTTGGATGACGGGGCCCGTGCGGTGTTCAGCGGCGACTACCTACGTGAGCACGTCACCCACGGGTATGCGGTCACGGTGCACTCGGCTCAGGGCGTCACCGCCGAGACCACCCACGCCGTCCTGGCCGAGACGACCAGCCGCAACCTGCTCTACGTGGCGCTGACCCGCGGCCGGGTAACCAATCACGTCTACCTGCATGATCGCCAGGCCGGCGAAGGCGACCACGAACACCGCGAGGTCCCCGGCACCCACACCCTGCGCCGCGGCACCCCCAGCGAGGCCGCCCAGCTCGTGCGCGCCATCCTCGCCAGTCGTGATGACCAAGCCCACACCGCCCACGACATCGCCGAGCGGGCTGAGCGTGCGCAGCTCCCCGAGCGTGTCCAGGACTTCATCGACCAACGAGCCAGTGCTGTACGAGCCCGCCGCAGCATCCACCTAACCCGTTACCAGTCCCACCCCAAACACGACCTCGAACACCGCCGCGAACTTCACCAGCACCGCGAACGCGATCAGGGTTACGGCCTCGAGCTCTAACAGCCCGACCCGATCGCCCGCGGCCGCGCAGCCGCCATATCCCCAGGGTTGCTTGCTTCTGAAATTCCGGACAAATAGTCTACTTATCCGGATTTCAGGGTGCCGCGAGTCAGCTCCTAACTCTGCTTCAGCAAACTCTCAGTAGACCGGTTTGGGGCGCCGGTGACTGATCGGTGCGGCGCTGCGATCCGGGGCCTGTATCGCCGCTGCCTGGCAGTCGGATCGGCAGCACGAGGTATCTCAAGATGGCTTATCAGCGGTGTCTTATTACGGAACGGTCACGATCACTAGCGTCAATCGTTATCAGACACGTGTGGATCTTGAGCAAATCTAACTAGTAGAGTTAACTTAACGACGCTGGCTGAGATGCCAAGGGACAACAAAGATCTGCGGTCCCTGCCGTGCCCTCGAAACCGGTCGACAATGACCACCTCCTCGACACAGCACCCTTAGATGGGGCCGCTCGCGAACAAGGGGGTTCGGGGTGAACACAACTTCTCACGATCACGAACAGCTGTGCTGGGCACATGACTGGCTGGCATCAGAGCACGACATCGTGCATGTGCCCGTCGCGTCGTTGCGGCCGGGTGATTCCCCACGTCTGAAGGGCGAGAGCAAAGAACACATCGCATCGATGGTTGAGGCCATCGAGACGCGGCCGATCATCGTGCATCAACCGACTATGCAAGTCATTGACGGCATGCACCGGTTGACCGCGGCGACCCTGCGCGGCCAGGACTCCATCGCAGTCTGGTTCTTCGACGGAACGATCGAGGAGTGTTTTGTTCTTGCGGTCGCGGCCAACATCACTCACGGGCTGCCGCTGTCCACCAAGGACCGCAAAGCCGCCGTAGCCCGCATCCTGGGTATGTACCCGGACTGTTCTGACCGCTCAATCGCGATGGCGGCAGGCCTGTCCCATCCCACGGTCGCGACCATCCGTCTCTGGCGTTCGACTGGTAAAAATTTCCAGTCGAACAGCCGACGCGGCAAAGACGGCAGGACCCGGCCGCTCACCGCCAATGAAGGCCGCGAAGCCGCTGCTCGGTTGCTTCTGACCGATCAGAGCAAGACGCTGCGCGAGGTGGCGCGCCAAACAGGTGTCTCGTTGAGCACCGTGCATGATGTTCGGGATCGCCTCGCGCGCGGCGTCAGCCCGGTGGTGTCCATGACACCGCGCGGGACAATTCTCAACGTGCACTTGGCACGGGCTGGCGTGGCGCTTCAGCGGCTGTGGGACAACTCCGCGGTGCGCTCTCACGAGAAGAACAGAGTCATGCTGAAGCTACTCGCCCGCAGTCTAGGGACCGCCGAGGACGCCCAGGCAGCGTGCAGGAATGCTTCAGAACTCTGCCGGGGCGCGGTCGCCGAGATCGCCGCAGACGAGGGTAACGCATGGATAAGGCTGGCTCAGGAGCTGCGCTCGCGAGCCGACGTCGGTTGAACTGCATCACTTTTCATGCATCAGCGATTCGACGGATCTGAAATTAACACCGACGGCCGACCGCAACACCCCGGACAGGTTGCCCGCCAGGCCGGCGCGATCGCGACTGCGGTCAAGACCAAAAACGGATTGCGGTGGCAGGTGCGCCGGCAGCGTGACGGCCTGATCCGCATCACCGCATGTTTGGCCCACACCAGCCACTGGACCACACCATGACATTGTTTTATCCCGACTGCAGCAACAACAACTGGGCCACCACCCAAGACGCCATCAGCTTCCTGCAACAGCTTGTCCCAGAGGGGTTTAGCGGGATCTGCCACAAAGTGTCCGAAGGCAACTACTACGAAGACCCCTACTGGCCGACCGTCAAGCAGTGGTGTGAACAAAACAATCTGCCCGTGATGGGGTATCACTACGTCACCACCGACGACGCGGCGTCCCAGGCCCAGACCTGGCTGGCCAACCAGGGCGGTAGCTCGGCGATGCTGGACTGGGAAAACAACAGCGGCGACCTAACCAACCTCACCGCCGTCGTTGATGCCTTCAACACCGCGGGCGTCACCGTCCAGCTGGGCTACTACCCCCAGTGGTATTGGAACCAGATGGGCGGCGGTGACCTGTCGCAGCTGGCCACTGCTCTGGTGTCCTCGGGATACCCCGACGGCAGCGGCTACGCCTGGACCATCTACACCAACTCCAACGGCGATACCGGCTCTGGCTGGGCATCCTACGGCGGGGCCATACCAGGTGCCTGGCAGTTCACCGACCGCGCCGCCGTCGCCGGCCTGACCGTCGACTGCAACGCCTACCTCGGCACCGACCTCACCGTCTTATTCGGCATTACGCCGACGATTCGCGCCGCCAGTAACAGCCCTTCAGTGAGGCCGGCCAACACATGAGTTTCACTGTGGTGCGCGGCGCGGCGCTAGTCGCGTGGTTTTGGCGAGCTGCTCGTGTCGGCGGTTAATGTCTTCAGCGCGGTGAGCAGGGCTTGGCCGTTGGGGCTGCCCAGGCCGGTGCAGGGGTCCCAGCCTGGGCTCGCGGTGTAGGCGCCATTGTTGCCGTCGGTGATGTCATGAAAAGCGGTGCTGCCAATCTGATAGAGGGCCTGGTGGGGATCTCCCAGTCGGGTGCCGAGCAGCTGGTTGAGCCGTGCCACCAGCGCCGCCCACAGCGGTGCGACGGCGCTGGTGCCGCCGAGCACCTGATTGACGCCGTCGACGCGCACCTGGTAGCCGGTGAGCGGGTCGGCGTCACCGGCCACATCGGGCACGCCACGGCCGGCGAAGCCGTTTGGTGCGGTGGGCACCGAGGCGTTGTGCTGCCAATCAGGGACCGCGTAGTCGGTGCTGATCCCGCCGCCGGTGGCGCCTTGGCCGAGCGTGGTGTCGTTCCACACCGTTTCGCTGCCGATGGTGTCGCCGCCGGCGATGAGGGTGGTGCCGCCGCAGGCCAGGGCGTAGGGACTGGATGCGGGAAAGTCCACGTGGGAGGCGTCGTCGGTTGCGCCGTCGGAAGAGCCCTGGTCGCCGGCGGACGCGGTGACCGTGACACCCAGCAGAGCAGCGTCTTCTAACGCGGTGTGCATGGCGGTCAAAGCTTGGCTGCTCCAGGAGTTTTCCGGGGCGCCCCAGCTGATTGAGATCACCGAGGGCTTGTGCGTGGTGTCGTGAGCGGCTTGGGAGATGGCTTCGTAGAAACCCTGGTCGGTGTTCGGGGCGAAGTACACCTCGATGGAGGCGGCGGGCACCAGGGCGCCAAGGACCTCGATGTCGAGCATCACTTCGGTATCAGCCAGCCCGCCGGGCAGGTTGGTACCGCCGGCCACCGAGACCGAGCTCACCGAGGGCATCGTCGCCAGGCCCAGGGAGGCGAAGTAGGCCTGCAGGTCGCTGGTCCGGTAGCCGCCGCCGAGCTCGATGATGGCCACGGTTTGGCCGCTGCCGTCGGCACCGGTCGGGAAGGCGTACAGCCCGCCGAGCTGGATCGGGGTGTAGGTGTGGCTGGGCTGCGCATGGGGTGTGCGGACGTGCGGGCCGGCGACGGGGCGCCGATCCAGACCCAGTACCGCGATGGCACCCTCGGGCAGGGTGGGTGTGGTGGCGCACCCCAACAGCACCGGGCCGCCCTCGGCGGGCTGATAGCGGCCCAGCTGTACGGCGAACGCGCGCTGCAGGTCGGCCGCTGACCCGCGTAGGTGCAGCACCCGGCGGTGCGGCTGGCACCCGATCTCCTGCAGACCATGTGCGGCCGCGAAACCGTGCAGGCGGGTGATGTCGGCCGGGTCGGCGCCGCAGCGGCCACCAAAATCGCGGTGACTGACCGCAATCGGCTGTGGCCACGCCGGCGCGGCCGGCGCCCCGCCGCGCCGACGCAACACCACAGTCACCTCGATGGATTCGTCGTCCTCGTGCGGGCCCACATAGCGGGTGCCCTGCGACGCCGGCCGACCCTGCGCAACACCGAAACCATCGCTCATCATGAGGTGTCCTTTACAGCTAAGAAAAGAATCTGTCCACAACTCCCGAATAATTTTTTCTATGCTCCGGTGGTCATCGCGGAGCTGACCGGAATAAAAATCTAACGCTGAATCTTGACCAATAGTTGGAGTGGAGCCAACCTTGGGTATGACAACTCCAACAACCCTTCTCGGGGTTCAACAGCAACTACTCGAAGGCACGATTAACCCATCCGTCACCAACGCTCAAGCGGCAGTCAATACTGCCCCACCGGGCGCCGTACAATCCGACATCGACTTCACGGCCTTAGGAACCGCGCTTGATGACTATGTACAAGTGGCGGCCGACGTCGGCAACGTATTCGCCCAAACTTTCATGGCGACGATCACAGAAAACTTGCTTATCGCTTCACTCGTAACATCGATCATCGGCGACATCGAAGCGGCGGTTGCGATCGGTGTGGGTTTCATACCCAGAACCGCTGTCGTAGCAGCTGCTGCTGCCCCAGCGGCCACCGTCACTGCCAGCAGTGTCTTGGCGCAAGTGCAGCAACAAGCCACCGCGAATTTGGCTTCGGTGAACACAGTTTTTCAGGATGCCAGAAGTGAGCCGGGATCTAATTTCCCGGCCGGTCTTGAAGCCCAAGTCCTCGGCGGGCAAATACTCTTCCAGCAAGATATTAACGCCGTTTTGAGTTCTCTTCCGGCGTCACTGTCGCCTGCGAACGACTCGAATGCAGGGTTAATCAGCACGCTACAAAACCTGCTTCTCGTCGAACAGAATCTGAGTACGATCCTCACTCAGATCGACACCTATGATCACCTCGAGCAGCCTATTAGTCTGACCGGTCTTAACGTGGCAGTGATACTCGCTGACACGGCCATTCTCACCGATGTCAGCCTCGCCGCCTTTACCTATGCGGCATTCGCGTACCAAGCGCTTTCAAAGCAGCTCGTCACCGTCAGCGCCCCCGGCGCTTACACCGTCAATGTCCCGTCCGGCGCAAAGTATGTCGACCTGGTTCTAATTGGTGGCGGCGCTGGGGGCGGCGGCTATGACACCCCCGGCTCGGGCACCGGTGGAAACGGCGGCAACACCACCGCCACTCCGGCTGGGGGTTCCACGCTGACCGCCGCGGGCGGCCTCGGTGGCGCCAGCAGCACTGGTAGTACCGCCAGCGCCGGTGCACCAGCGGGCAGCGAAACCTTCGACGGCTACACCTACGGCGGCGGCCCCGGTGGCGCAGCGGGCTACAACAGCGCCGGCGGCAACGGCACGGCCCCAGGCGGGGGCGGCGGTGGAGGTGGCGCATTCGGTAACTACGGCGGAGCAGGCGGGGCCGCCGGGGTATGGGCTGCAGAAACGATCGCCATCCCCTCCGGCACGACCACGATCACCGGCAGCGTCGGCGCAGGCGGCACCGGCGGCGCCACAAGCATTGCCGAACCAGGCGGCACCGGCGGCAACGGCGAAGCGTTCTTCCGCTTCTACAGCTGAACACCGCACCGACAAAGTGGCTACCCCGCACACAGCGGGGTAGCCACCCTTTTGTTTTGCGGCCGCGTCGGCAAGTTCGGCGTCAGCTGACACGGCGAGAGTGCCGATCCGCCAACGCAATTCAGGCCATTGCAAGCCGAGCCGGCGTCACGTGGCTTCACGCTTCGTGCACCTTCGGAATCAGCACGGGTTGTTAGCACAATCATGACAGCCCAACCCCAGCTTCACGGCGTACATTGGCAAGCCCCCGCTGTTAGTGATGCACAGCGCGGGCCACAAATCACGTCGACGACGAACGAAGCAAATCAATGAAGGACCAGAGAAAGCTGAATGGAGTGCCGTCAGGAGGTGTCCCCCGCAGCGCTATCACGACAGCCGTCACGGCGATGTCGCTGGCCGTATTCCTGGCGGGTGGCGCCGTCCCCGCGCCAGCGGTAACCGGTGTAGAGGGTGTGGCCGGCGCACCGGCCCCGATCAGCTATCTCACCGGCGGTCACGACCCGGCGCCCCCACCCCCGCCAGGCTGCGAGCCCGACTCCCCTGACCCAGCCTGCCATCCAACCCCACCGCGCCGCGCCGGTCCCATCATCGTGGTGCCGCCCCACCCCCCTTAATCGAAGGTATGCAGCCGGGCGACGACAACGACCAGCCGCAAGGACTGGCGTTCTTTTACACACCGCACCCTTGGGTTGTTGGCCGCGTCGGCAAGTTCGGCGTCAGCTGTTACGGCGAGAGGCCGATCCGTCAACGCAGTTCAGGCCATTGCAAGCCGAGCCGGGTCGCGTGGCTTCACGCTTCGTGCCGATCACGACACGGGTAGTCGATTCGAGCGCGCAGCTCCCGAGCCGAGACGTGAATAACTTCGGAATCGTCACGGGTTGGTTAGCACAATCATGACAGCCCAACCCCAGAACGAAGTAAATCAATGAAGGACCAGAGAAAGCTGAGTGAAGTGCCGCCAAGACGTGTCGCCAAGGGCCCCATCATGATCGCCGGCACAGCAATGGTGCTCGCCGTATCCCTGGCGGGTGTGGCCGTCCCGGTGACAGCGGCAACCGGTGTCGAAGGTGTGGCTGGCGCGCTGGCTCCGATCGGCTATCTCACCGGCGGTCACGATCCGGCGCCACCGCCCCCGCCAGG
Source organism: Mycobacterium sp. (assembly GCA_035552835.1). GTDB lineage: Bacteria > Actinomycetota > Actinomycetes > Mycobacteriales > Mycobacteriaceae > Mycobacterium. The sequence continues at coordinate 14,896 of DASZKQ010000560.1, forward strand.
GTGCACCCCGGACTCACCGGACCCGGCCTGCCACCCGCCCCCGCCCCCGTCCCGCAACCACGATTTCTTCGTGGCGCCGGGTGCATTTTAATCTGCCCTGGTATGGGCCTAGCAAACGCGAACTTTTCGCGTTCAGCCTCAGCCAAGCCGCCCTCAAATCACGTTTGTCTTGACATAAAAGACCGGCGGCGGTGGCAATACCCGCGCAGAAGGCCGTTCTGCAGCGCTGCGGCGAGAACAGCCGCGATACCCGCCCCAGCTACCAGCCATTGCACGATTGGGCCCCAGCGGGTGGCCGGGGTCAGCCGTGTTGTTAGGTGCACCGGGCTGTCGAGGTAGGCGGGCTGGCCGAAGTCGGTATGTGCCAGTTCGCGGCCGTCTGGTGCGATGACTGCACTGATGCCGGTGGTGCCGGCCACGATCACGTAGCGGTCGTGTTCCACGGCGCGCGTTTTGGCGACGGCGAGCTGCTGGCGGCTCATTGTCTCGTCGAAGGTGGCGTTGTTGGTCGGCACGGCCAGGAGCTGCGCGCCGGCCAACACGGCGCGGCGCGGCGCCCGGTCGAAGAGCACCTCCCAGCAGGTCGCCACCCCAATCGGGACACCCGCGGCGTGCACCACACCGGGACCCTGCCCGGCGACAAAATGACTCACCCGGTCGGCATATTCGGACAGGTGCCTGAAGACACCCGGCCAGGGCAGGTACTCGCCGAACGGCTGGATGATGGCCTTGTCGTGGCGCTCACCCCACCCGGTCTGCGGGTCGAAGACCATCACCGAGTTCAGCCACACCGGGTGCGCGCGGGTCGCGCCGGGGCCGGCGCGGACGGCGCCTACCAGGATGGGCGCCTGGATCGCCTGAGCCGCGGTCGCAATTTGGTGTGCGGCGTCGAGGTTGGTCAGTGGGTCGATATCTGAGGCGTTTTCCGGCCAGATGACGAACAGCGGTTGCTGGGCACGCCCGGCCGCGACATCGTCGGCGAGGCGCAGGGTTTCCTGGACGTGGTAGTCGAGCACTTTCCGGCGTTGGGCGTTGAAGTCGTACCCCAGGCGGGGGACGTTTCCCTGCACCGCGGCCACCGTGACATCCGGCTCGTTGCCCGACCCCGCACCCAAGCCCCAGACCTGCGGCCAGATCAGGTCGGCGGCCACCAACAGCAGGCACACACCGATGCCCCTCGGCAGCGCGGCCGACGCCGCGGTCGTGTGGCGGTGCGCTTCTGTGTCACCGTCGCGCCGCCAGCGCATGATCGCGATGTTGATGGCCGTCGCGGTGCACCCCATCAACGCGATCGACACCGATAGCAGCGGAACTCCGCCGAGTGCGACTAGCGGCAAAAAAGGGCCGGTGGTTTGACCGAAACCCACAGTCCCCCAGGGGAATCCGCCGAACGGGGAGCTCGATTTCGCCCACTCCTGGGCCTCCCACAGGGCGGCGAACCAGATCGGCCAGCCCGGCAAGCCGCGCACCACGACCGTCAGCAGGCCGAACAGCCCCGGATACACCGCGCACACCACCGCCAGCGCCAACCACGGCCACACCCCGACGAAATCGCTGGCCCAAGCCAGCAGCGGCAGATAGAACGCCAACCCGAACAGCACGCCATAACCCAGGCCACCAGCCACCGTGGTAGCCGCGCGAATCAACACCCAGCTCAGCAGCGCGAATGCGACAACCGCGGCCCACCACCAGTCCAACACCGGGAAACTCGCGAACAACAGCAGACCGGCGACCAATGTCGCGCTCAGCGGCACCACCCGGTTGGCCGTCACGACGCTCAACCGCGCCGCCCGGTTGGTGATCACCGCGGACAGCCAGGTCAGCTGGTCGGTGGCCGGCACGGCGCCGGGTACCGCTGCGGGCTCATCGCTGCTGACCTGCTCGACGGCGTCGGACGGTGATGTCCCATCGGAACCACCATCGCCACCCAAAAGCACCAGCCCCCCGCGCACAGGACGCAGCGACTAAGACCACGTTCCCCTGGTTCAGCTCGGCAATTGTCCCCCACCCGACGGATCGGCGCACGTCTCGGATTTAAAGAAACGAGGTCGATCACATCCTGTCTCAAATCCCAATCCTTTGACGCTGGGTGGCCCGGCCACCGGGATTGATTACGCGTATCAGGGGTCTTCGCTGAGGATGTGGCAGATGCGAGCGTCAGTGCAGTTCGCGAGATCGAGCGTCCGGCTGCGGTGAAGGAGTCGGCGCAGTTCTGTTGCTAGGGATGCCAGCTCTTGTTGCCGCTGCGTTATGTCGTCGAGCTTGCCGTTGAGCAGCGTGTGTACGTGAGCGCAGGGTGCCGTTCCGTGATCACGGAGGTCCACGATGCTAGCGATATCGTCCAGGGTCAGTCCGGCGGCTTGCCCGGCGCGGATGAAGTGCAGTCGGGTGATCGCGGTGCGGTCGTAGCGCCGGTAGCCATTGGTGCTGCGACGGGGCGCGGGCAGCAGTCCGCGTCGCTCGTAGAAGCGGATCGTCTGCGGAGGCAAATCAACGGCTTGTGCCAGCTCTCCGATCAGCATCTCCGCCCACACTAATACTTGACCTTGTACCGCGGTGCAACGTTTAGCGTGGGCTCATGACCTGCCAAGCGGCCCGTTGCGGAGCGATCACCCAGGTGGAGCGATGACCGCCCGCTTCGATTTGATCGTGATCGGCGCCGGCATGGCCGGTATCGCTGCGGCCAACAAATGCGCCGCCCAGGGCTGGAGCGTGGCGATCATCGACTCGCTGCCATACGGCGGTACCTGCGCGCTGCGCGGATGCGACCCGAAGAAGATCCTGCGTCGTGGCGCCGAGATCATCGACGCTGCCCAATTGATGCGCGGAAAAGGTATCGACGACGGCCAGATCCGCATCAACTGGAGCGATCTGATGCGCCACAAACGGGGCTTCACCGACCCGGCACCCGCCAACATGGAACACGACCTGCGCCGCCACGGCGTCCACACACTGCACGGTCAGGCCCGGTTCGTGGACGCCCATCAGATCAGTGTCGGCGATGACTCCCACCAAGCCGATCGGTTCTTGGTCGCTGCAGGAGCGCGGCCCCGGCCGCTGCAGTTCAGCGGGCAAGAACACCTCATCGACAGCACCGAGTTCCTCGATCTGGAAATCTTGCCGCCGCGAATCGTGTTCGTGGGAGGCGGATACATCTCATTCGAGTTCGCCCACATCGCCGCCCGGGCAGGCAGCCACCCGATCATCCTCGATCACGGTCCTCGCCCGCTGAAGGGGTTCGATCCCGATCTCGTCGACCTGTTGATCGCGCGCAGCCAGGCTGCCGGAATCCAAGTGCAGCCGTCCACCACCATCACCGCCGTACGCGCGACCGCCACCGGATACCAAGTCCAGGTCGAACAGGCCGGGACACCCACCACCATCGACACCGACTTGGTGGTTCACGGCGCCGGGCGCATCCCCGCGCTGGCCGAACTCGACCTTGACCATGCTGACATCGCGTGGAGTGCGCGAGGAATCAGTGTGGAGCCGCACCTGCAAAGCACCACACACCCCGGCGTCTACGCCGCCGGTGATGCCGCGGCCACCGTCGGCCCCCCGTTGACGCCCGTGGCCGTCATCGAAGGGAAAGTAGCCGCATCCAACGTGCTCAAAGACGCCAGCACCGTCCCGGACTACACCGGTATCCCCTCGGGTGTATTCACCATCCCCGACCTTGCGCGCGTCGGGTTGCTCGAAACAGAAGCCCGCGACCAGGGATTCAACCTCGACGTCCGCTACACCGACGCCAGCACCTGGTACTCGAGCTACCGCATCGCAGAAACCACCGCCGCAGCCAAGATCCTCGTCAACAAGGACGACGACCGCATCGTCGGCGCACACCTGCTCGGACCCGACTACACCGAACACGCCAACACCCTCGCTGTGGCTATCAAGCTCGGCCTCACCACACGCCACCTCAAAACGGCCACCGCGGCCTACCCCACTCTGGGCTCCGATCTTGGCTCGATGCTCTAAGCGCGCCGCCCATTCAGCCCATGCCGGAGCCGAAGACGACGAGCGATGCCTCCATTCAGTCTCGTATTTAAAGAAACGAGAGTGATCAGATCCTGTCTCGCGTGGTCGAGTGTTGAACCGCTCGCTGAGACACGGCGAACGTCGCTGACCGACTGTTCTCAACCTGAGAACAAGCTTGGGGTTGGCTCCAGCAATGGTGGCAATACTTAGCTTTTCTTCAGTTTATTTCTAACGCTGGCTAAGGTTCGGGTTGCTCATCCTGCGGGGGGTGCGCATATCGCATACATGATGAAGGAGCTCGAATGTATCGTCGAATCAACTTGACCCTGGGCGCGGCTGCTGCCGGCCTGCTGGGCGCCGCTTTCCTGCCGGTGGCGGTCGCCGTCGCCGATACCGACCCGTTCACGTTGTTCGGGGCGGACGTCATGACGACCGTCTCACCAACCGAGTTGACCAGTCTGGACGCGTCGCTTTTAACCGGTGACCCGACCCTGGCCGCCACGCTGAGCACCGATGTGACCACGGGGCAGGTTCCGTTCGGCTTGGGGGAAGCCCCGTTCAACGATGACGCGTTCGCCAACCTGCTCCCCGCCGATGCCACGGCGGCGCAGATCAATGAGGCGGCCAACTTCGATGCGATCTTGTACAACGGTGATCCCACCCTGGCCGCCACATTGGCTGCCACCGACAGCACCGGCCTGTTCCCGGATGCACCCGGTACCGACGCCTTCACCATCGGCAGCCTCACCTTCGACCCCTACACCGGCGGCACGGACACCACCCCAGGGACGGAAGGCTTCGACCCTCTGACCCAGGGAACCGGTACTTCCCCATTCTTTGACACCGGTAGCGTCGACGGTCAAAACTTCGAGGTCTTTGGCACGGCCAGCGGCTCCACCGCCCCCGCCGAGCTCGGGACTATCACCACCACCGAGAATGTCACCAGCCTCTTCGGCATCACCAACACCGGGTTCGACATCACTGGCGAATCTCCTCTCGCGGGAGTTACCGACCTGCCGGCCATCGGAACGACGGTCGACGTCACCAACTTCGGCAGCGGCTTTGAAAACATCTTCACCGATGTCCCGGGTGCCGCCGCCGATGGCACCACCGCCGCCGGCACTGTCGCCGACACCTTCGTGACGCCGTTCGGGGACTACGACCTGTCCAGCCTGGTCAGCGCGTTTGACCTCACGGCCCTCGACCCGGGTGCGGCCTTCGGCCTCGGCGCTGACGCAGGCACCGCTGCGGTTGACGCCGCCGGAAGCATCGATCCGCTGGCGTTCCTCGGCCTGTGAGGCGTAGCCAGCTGAGCTGAACAGCGTGACAAACATCCCGGACCGCCACAGCGGCGGTCCGGGATGTTCGGCTTCACGCATCGCCCACCAAACAAAGGCACGCGTCACCTCACCAATGCCCGACCACCAAGGGCAAGCGTTCCCATTACTAGAGAAACGAGACAGGCCTAAGTAGGCCACTCCCCTGGCCTATAGCGCCAGGTCGAGGTGTCTCATTTCCTGTCTCACAGCGCGTGTCTCAAATCCTTACTGTCGGTGAGCGATGAGACAGTGGCCGGTGTGAGCGCGATCCTTGGTTACGCACGAGTTAGCACCGCTGGACAAGACCTCGACGCCCAGCTTGCTGCCCTGGCGACTGCCGGCGTTGACGCCGAGCGAGTATTTACCGACAAGCTCTCGGGGTCAGCAAAAACAGACCGGCCGGGCCTGGCCGCGATGCTGGACTACGCTCGCGCTGGCGACACCGTCATCGTCACCGCCATAGACCGGCTCGGCCGCTCCGTTGCCGAAGTCACCCGCACAATTTCCGAGCTTGGTGAGCGTCGAATCTTGTTACGAGCATTGCGGGAAGGCGTTGATACCGCTACTCCCACCGGCCGAGCGGTCGCGGCCATCATGGCGACCCTTGCCGAGCTCGAGCTCGAGCTTGGCCGGGAACGTCGAGCCTCATCGCGGCAATCCCGTCGCACTCGCCAGCTGCCGCCAACTAAGCCGCACAAGCTCTCTCACGCTCGGCAGGAACAACTCAGACGACTTGCTGCGACTGGTGAGCCAGTCCGAGAACTGGCTACCGCCTTTGGAATTGGACGTGCAACGGCCTACCGTTACCTTGCTGGTAGTGAGGTCGATACGTGACGCCTAGCAGTAGCGTCATTCGAACTCATGTCCTTCGAGCCCTTGCCATGCGTGTGGATTCACGGTTTGGCGAAAGCTACTTCTTGCAGTGGCAATCCAGCCAACTCCAGTGCCGCCCCCAGCAAGTAATGGAGGTTCTGTGGGGTTTGGTAGGTGAGGGTCTTGTCTACCTGGACATGGCCGGTCAGGGTTCCAACACGAGCAATTGGTGCTGGCGGCTCAGCAGTGTGGGTGAAACCGCTGCACAAGGCGGTAGCTGGGAACCCCGAGATGTGGACGGTTACCTGAAGCGACTGCGCGCCCATCGGCCTGCGGTCGATGAGGTCGCGGTGCGCTATGTCGAAGAAGCGCTGCGGGCTTTCAATGCACGGTGTTACTTGGCGACATCGGTCATGTTAGGTGTGGCCTCTGAACGCGTAATCAACGATCTCGGCCGCACCTTGGCCGACGCCGCCGGCGTCAAGGCAACAAAGCTGTCGAAGTTGTTGTCCAGCCCGACCAGCCGGTTGGCGGCGCAGTTCGGCGAGATGCGCAAGCTGCTTGTTCAGATGGAGTTGCCCGAGGGGCTGACCGACACGCTCACCCTTGACGCGGTAGCGGATTTACTGCGGGTCAGTCGCAACGACGCGGGCCATCCCACCGGCGCCGTCGTCGACGAAGACACCGCCTACACCCATCTGCAAATGGCAGCGCGTTACCTGCAGAAGATGACGACTCTGCATGAGCACCTGAAAGCGATTGCCTCGCAGAATGTTTTGAAGAAACCCAATCGCTAGCCGACCATGACGCTGCTTCAGACTCTTTTCTCCAACGACCGCATCATCCAGGTCTCCGACCGCAGGCTCACCCTCAACGGGCAAGTCTTTGACGACGAGTACACCAAGCTCGTCTGCTGGAACCAGACGTTCTCAGCCGGGTTCACCGGTATCGCATGCATCGACCGAAGGGGACGGAAATCGACATCCGAGTGGATCGCCGAAGTCCTCTGCGACTACATGCTGTTCGAGCAGGGTGTTGCGGCGCTGCGTGAGGAGGCGGAGAACCGAGTCAGCATGTTGCCCTGGAAGGACAAACGGCTGGCGATTGTCGTCGCTGGCTTCGACTTTCGGAAAGTGCCCCTGGTCGCCGAGATAGCCAACTTCGACACGGCCACCAACGTCGCAGTGGATTCCAACAGCTTTGTGTTGCGGTACGCGCAAGTCCCGCCCGGGCGAATCACCGGCACGCACGCCGTTGGGGCCCGACTTGGCGATCTCGAGCACCGCCTACTGACACGATATGTCCCCCGCGTCCTCCGCAAGGACAAAAGCAACGGCCACAACCGCGCAATCAAGCTCCTGGTCGAGAATCAACGCCGAGTCCATCGAAAAGATGCGCTAGTCGGCGCCGACGCCCAGGCGGTGACTATCCCCTCTTCGCAGACGGGCAACGCGATCGTTATGAGCAACCTCGACGGAACCGACATCCCCGCGCACAGCAGCAGTTTCGTCTTTTTCGATCAACACGGGTTCCGATACAAGCAACTAGGTCCGCTCATGGCCCACGGCGGCACCGTTATCGACCAAGTGACCGGAACAGCAGACGAGGACAACCCCGACAACCAAGTGATGAGTATCCGATTTGTCAAAGTGCCGGCGCCGCCGTCCCAAAGACGCGGAACCCCGCGCTAGTCCCTCACTCGGTACTCGTTCCAAAACCCCTCGTTTTCGGGAAAGGAACCGCATGCTCATCGGCGGTGGGTACTCCAGGGTGAGATAGCCGAACTGCTCGACACCACGGAGGTTGGTTGTAAAGCATTCCTGTGCCGCGTTTGCCTAAAGCATCCGCTGCCCAGATGGAGGGGAACCTCAGCATGACCAGTGAGAAAGAGATCTTCGCCGGACTCGCCGAGATCATTGAGGAGGTGACCGGCATCGAACCGTCCGAGGTCACCGTGGAAATGTCGTTCGTCGACGACCTGGACCTGGACTCTCTGTCTGCGATCGAATTCGCGGTGCAGACCGAGGACAAGTACGGCGTGACTATCCCCGACGAGGACCTGGCCGGTCTTCGCACGGTCGGCGACGTGGTCGACTACATCCAGCGCATGGAAAAATGCGCATCGTGCGGTGATCACTGAATGGTCGGCGACGGGTGACCATCACCGGATCCCACCAGCAAGGAGTATGCCATGGGTTTTCTACCGAAGAATCCTGCCGAGATACTCGGACGCGCTGATCGAACCCTGGTCAGCACCGACAAGGTTCTAGGTCAGGTGGATGGAACGTTGACCGAGGTCAGCGGCACCTTGACGAAGGTGGACGGCACGCTGGGCACAGTCGACGGCACCCTTGCTGACGTGAAATCGCTGCTGGCCGAATTGCGCGATGAGCTCGAACTGCTCAAGCAGGTTCCCAAGATCGCCACCGAGGTAAACCAACTGCACCAGATGGTGGCCGCGATCCACGCCACCGCAACCGGAACCGACGTCACAGAAAACTAGCGCCGAAGGTCGCGACCGCCAAGAAAGCCCCGTGAAGGCGCCCGTCCGCCACAGCCCGCAAGCCGGC
>DASZKQ010000561.1:0-5167 GCA_035552835.1 Mycobacterium sp.
CGCAGCCGCGGTGCTGGCGATCGGTGTGCTTGTCGGCGTTGCGGGCCATCGCCTGACATCCGTGCCCACGCCGCCGCAGGCGAGCGTGTCAGTTCAGCCGATGGCGCAGGTCGGGACGAACAGGCTGGCCTCGACGGTCTCCCTCAGCAGCCAGCAGTGGGGAACGTTCATCTTGATGAACTGCGTCTGCCTGGCTCCGCTGAACGCCCATCACGACACGCTGGCGATGGTCGTGGTAGGTCGTGACGGCAGTCACACTCGGATGGCAACCTGGGTGGCGAATCCGGGCTACACGGCGACGCCCGCTGGCAGTACTTCAACACGTGTCGATCAAATCGCTTCTGTGCAGGTGGTTTCCGCCGACGACGGCCAAGTGCTCCTGGAGCGTTCGCTGTAGATCTCGCCCCCGAGTGAACCGAAGTCGCTCGCAGGCCGTGTCACTCACATACACGTTCGGCAAGTTAGGTGAACAGATGCCCAGGACCCAGAGGGTGGTCGACCATATCGTCGAGCACCTCGCGAGAATCGACATCGATTGCATATTCGGTGTCGACGGCGCCAACATCGAGGATCTTTATGATGCCGCACATTTCCGTACGGACATTACCGCGGTGTTGGCCAAGCACGAATTCTCCGCCGCGACGATGGCCGACGGGTACAGTCGCAGCGGCCGTGGTTTGGGTGTGGTGGCGGCGACCTCTGGCGGCGGCGCCCTGAACCTCGTTCCCGGCCTTGGGGAATCATTGGCCAGCCGGGTGCCGGTGTTGGCGTTGGTGGGTCAGCCGGCCACCACGATGGATGGTCGGGGCAGCTTTCAAGACACCAGTGGTCGCAACGGTTCGCTGAATGCCGAGGCGTTGTTTTCCGCGGTGTCGGTCTTCTGCCGGCGGGTGTTGACGCCCGCCGACATCGTTTCGGCGCTGCCCGACGCTATAGCGGCTGCACGAACCGGTGGTCCGGCAGTGTTGTTGCTGCCCAAGGATATTCAGCAGGCCAAGGTCGGCGTCAGCGGCAACGACAAACGTAACGGGCGTGGTGTTCACCCGCCGCGGTCGCTCATTGGTGATCCACATCCGATCGTGCAAGCTTTGCGCCGGGCGAACGGACCCATCACAATCATCGCCGGCGAGCAGGTGGCTCGCGATAACGCCCGGTCCGAACTCGAGGACCTGCGGGCCCTGCTGCGGGCGCAGGTGGCATGTGTGCCGGACGCCAAGGATGCCGCCGGTACACCCGGTTCCGGTTCGTCGTCAGCGCTCGGTGTGACCGGCGTAATGGGCCACCCCGGTGTGGCCGACGCCGTGGCAGCGAGCGCCGTGTGCCTCGTGGTCGGCACCCGACTGTCGGTGACAGCCCGCGCCGGCCTCGACGACGCGCTCGCGAAAGTGCGGACGCTCTCCATCGGCTCGGCACCGCCGTACCTGTCGTGTACGCACGTGCACACCGAAGATCTGCGGGGATCGCTCGCGATGCTGATCCGGGCGTTGTCCGGACCGGGGCGCGCAAAGGGATTACGCGTGCCCGATTTCGTGGCAGACACCGAACTCAGTCCACCACAGTTCACCGGTTCGGGTGTGCGCTACCGCGATGCCATGGTGGTGCTCGATCACGTGTTGCCCGACGGGGCGGATATCGTCGTCGACGCCGGCAACACCGGCGCGGCCGCTATCCATCATCTCCCAGTTCGCCGGGACGGTCGGTTCGCAGTGGCACTCGGCATGGGCGGCATGGGCTACAGCTTCGGTGCCGGTATCGGGATGGCTTTCGGCCGTGCCAACGACGGGCCTGGCCGGCGCACCGTGGTGATCGCGGGGGACGGCGCGTTCTTCATGCACGGCATGGAGGTGCACACCGCGGTGCAGTACCGGCTTCCGGTGACTTTCGTACTGTTCAACAACAACGCCCACGCCATGTGCGTGACCCGCGAGCAGCTGTTCTACGATGACCTTTACAGCTACAACCGTTTCCGTCCAAGCGATCTCGGCGCCGGTTTGGCGGCGATGTTCCCCGGATTGCCATCGGTCGACGTCGCCGACATCGACGCACTACCCACAGCACTGGAACGCGCACTGGATGTTGACGGCCCGTCGGTGATCAGTGTCAACTGCGCCGCCGACGAGATTCCGCCGTTTGCGGCATTCCTCAACAGGCAACCTGCCAATCAGGTTGTCGAACAACAGATCACAACTCTAAAGGAGAACCGATTCCATGTCCCTAGCAGCGCTTGACGACATTCACGCTCACACCGGCAGCACCGAGCCGATCGAGGGAGTGGTTCGTATCGAGACCTCCCCGCTGGAGCAGACCGCCCCGATGTTCATGGCGAAGATGCGGTCGGCGTACCCGCACGAGGAGGTCTTCGGCCAGTACTGCACGGTCAACGACTACGTCGACTGCCCACCCGACGAGCTGTTCGAATACCTGTCGGACACCCGCAGTCTCGAGGAGTGGACCTATACCCTGCGTGACTTCACCCCCACTGATGAGCCCGGGCTGTGGTTGGCCTACGACCGGTTGCTTCCGGACACCGAGATCTATACCCGTACAGTGGCCAACGCACAGGCGCGTACCGTCGACTACCACTGCGCCTGGGACCAGGGCGAGCACCTGTGGATGATCTACCTGATGCGGGTCCTCGATGCGCAGGTGGTGCTCGGCAAGCCCGGTTCGGTTGTGCTGTGGACCAATTGCCGTCACCCGTTCTATGACCACAACCCTTATCCCGAGGCCGGTCCGCCGCAGCGCACGGGCTGGGTCGGCGACTTTTGGGACATATTCGGTGCCGGTCATGGGCTGGAGCTGAACAACCTCAAGACAATCGCCGAATACCGCCACCGTAACGGCCTGCCGGTCACGCCGGCTTGGATGAAGTGAGTACTGCCATGAACCAACCCACCATCAGCCTGACCGATATCTCCACCTACCTGCCCGGCGAACCGATCGGCGCAGACTATTACGCGCAGTTCGCCGGCTCCGACGACCTGGCGGCCAACCTGATGTTCCGCGCGCCCAAGTTCCGCCATCACGTCGGGCCCGACGAAACCGCGACCGACATGGTGGAGCGAGCCGCGGAAGGAATCATCGAGCGACACGGTCGGGATATCATTGAAAGCGCCGACGTGTTGATCACCCATACGCAGGTACCCGACATGGCGTTCTACGGCGCGGGCGGCGGTATCGCCCACCGCTTGGGGATGCGTCCCAACTGGGTGCTGGATCTGCACAACGGCGGGTGCGCGGCGTTCGTGCTGGGTCTCAAAGTGGCCCGTCAACTGCTGGCCTCGGGTGAGGGTCACACTGCGGTGATCGCGATCGCGCAGAATGCGGCCGGGCAGGTTTTCGACCAGCCCGGGGTGCGTCGGAAGGCGCAATCGTCCGTACCCGGCGACGGGGCCGCGGTCGGTTTGGTCACGCTGTCGGACGAGTCGCCCATACTCGACATCGAGTGCCGCACCTACGGCGAATACGCCGGCGACATGACGCTCGCCATCGACCCACCCCGCAAGTGGTGGGCGGCGGGACCCGGTGAGGCCTCCATCGGTTTCACCGAAACCAAGATCAGCAAGGTGCTCGCTCGCGGTAACCGTCAGGTCCCCGAGGTAGCGCTGGCGGTGTGTGACCGAATCGGGCTGAACTCCAAAGACATTGACCTGCTTGTCACAAACCAGCCCAATCGGGTATTCCTGCGCAACTGGCGCGAGGCGCTCGAGGTGCCCGAGTCGAGACACATCGATACTTTCGATGACTGCGGCAACCTGTTCGGTGCCGGCATCCCGGTGAACCTGGATCGCGCCATATCCGATGGTCAGGTCAACGCCGGCGACACCGTGATGATGGCGGCCTTTGCGCACGCCGGTGACTTCGCCGGTGCGGCGGCGGTCCGGTGGGGCGGGCGAAGCTGATGTCAATCCTGCTGCAGGCAAGCAGTGTCACCGCGGACATCCTCGACACGCTGCCGGACGCGACGGATCCACTCGCGCTGTCCCTGAACGAAAACCCGTTCCCGCCGCTGCCTGCGGTGCGTTCGGCCTTGATCCACTCGATCGATGCCGCCAACCGGTATCCGGAATTCCTGCCCGAGCAGCTGCGCCAGTTGATCGCCGGTCAGATCGGGGTCTGCGATGAGCAGGTCGTGCTGGGAGCGGGTGCGAGCGGGGTGGTGATGCAGGTCCTGCATGCGGTGACGCACCCCGGTGATCGGATTGTGATCAGCGAGCCGACTTTCGACGGGTACCCGATCTTCGCCAAGATGGCCCGCTTGACATCGGTCACTGTTCCGCTCGACGAGCACGGCTACCACGATCTGGAGGCAATGGCCGAGGCGGCGGCGGACGCCAGGGTGGTCGTACTATGCCGACCCCACAACCCGACCGGCACCGTGGAGCCTGTCGCCGATGTGCAGCGATTCCTGCGACGGGTGCCGGATGACACCGTCGTGCTGCTCGACGAGGCCTACATCGAGTTCGTCGCCCCCCAGCACCGTATCGACGGACCGGACCTGGTCCGGCAGTTCCCGAATGTCATTGTCCTGCGGACATTCTCTAAGGCCTACGGGCTGGCCGGGCTGCGGATCGGATACGGTTTCGGATCGCTGGAGCTAGCCAGAACACTGTGGAAGATGCAATTGCCGTTTGGCATGGGGATCACCAGCTTGGTCGCGGCGGCGGCGTCCTACGACGCCGAAGACCAGTTGCGACAACGCATTCTGCGAATCACCGGTGAGCGGGACTACCTGCGACGGCGCCTGCGGGCGATGGGTGTCTACACCACCGACGGGCACGCTAACTTCGTGTACCTGCCGCCGAGGGGTCGGCCGTGGCGCGAGGTGTTCGGTAGCGGCGGGCTGAAAGCCCGCCACTACCCGGACGGCGGCGTGCGGATCACCGTCGGCGCCCGCGCGTCCACCCAAGCGGTGCTGGCCGCAGTGGCAAAGTCAATGCCAATCAGTTCGCGCTGACCCGATCGGCGCCCAACTGAGCCTGATTATCCGGCTCCTCAGCGGGTCAGGGACCCGCATCGTCGCCGGAAGTGCGGTAAGAAAAGGGCGTGGCCGCCTCGCACCCCGACAACCGCGATCCGATCGCTGCCGCGCGGGCCAACTGGGAACGCGCCGGATGGGGTGAAGTCGCGCAGGGGATGGTCGCGGTGACGTCGGTGATGCGAGCTC
>DASZKQ010000562.1:0-2265 GCA_035552835.1 Mycobacterium sp.
CCAAGATTCGTCTCGGCACGGCGGAATGGCGGCGCTCGTGACTCGCGCCGTGACGATGCAGAGCGAAGCGATGAGGAGGAGCGGCGCTCGTGACTGACGTATTCGACTGCGCCGACCCCGAACAGCGTTCCCGTGGAATCGAATCGGCAGTTGGGGCCGTCAAAAACGGTCGGCTGGTAGTTCTTCCAACAGATACGGTTTACGGCATCGGTGCCGACGCTTTCGACAGCACGGCAGTGGCTGCACTCCTGTCGGCGAAGGGCCGCGGGCGCGACATGCCCGTGCCGGTGCTGGTTGGCTCCTGGCACACCATCGAGGGTCTTGCCCTCATAGTGCCGCAGGCAACCCGTGATCTGATCCGCGCCTTCTGGCCGGGCGCGCTGAGCCTGGTCGTCCGGCAGGCGCCGTCGCTGCAGTGGGACCTCGGCGAGGCCCGCGGCACGGTGATGCTGCGGATGCCGCTGCACCCGGTAGCCATCGAATTGCTGCGTGAAGTCGGGCCGATGGCGGTATCCAGCGCCAACATCTCCGGCCGTCCCACGGCCGTCAACGCAGACGACGCGCGCGACCAACTCGGCGACCTTGTCGAGGTCTATCTCGACGCCGGTCCTTCCGCGCAGCAGGCGGCCTCGACCATCCTGGACCTGACCGGGGCCGAACCACGCATCCTCCGACCCGGACCTGTCAGCGCCGAAAGTATCGCCGCGGTGCTCGGCTCGGACGCCGCGAGTTTGACCGGCTGACCGGCCCGGCAATTGAATACAGTCGTGGTGCAGTACAACCTGGCCGGCGGTCTGCTTGCCCTGTCCGACCGTGGCGCCGGTGTCCCGTTGCGCGAGCTGGCACTCGTCGGGCTCACTGCCGCGATCATCACCTACTTTGCGACGGGACCGGTCCGCCTGCTGGCGACCCGGCTCGGCGCGGTGGCCTATCCACGTGAACGCGATGTGCATGTGACGCCGACGCCACGGATGGGCGGCCTGGCGATGTATCTCGGCGTAATCGCCGCGGTGTTTCTCGCCTCTCAGCTGCCCGCCCTGACACGCGGTTTCGTCTACTCCTCGGGTATGCCGGCAGTGCTGGTGTCGGGCGCGGTGATCATGGGCATTGGTCTGATCGATGATCGGTGGGGTCTGGACGCGCTGACGAAGTTCGCCGGTCAGATCACCGCGGCCAGTGTGCTGGTCACCATGGGCGTCGCCTGGAGCGTCCTCTACATTCCGCTGGGCGGCGTCGGCACCATCGTGTTGGACCAAGCCTCATCGATCCTGCTGACGTTGGCGCTGACCGTGTCGATCGTCAACGCGATGAACTTCGTCGATGGTCTCGACGGGCTGGCCGCCGGGCTGGGTCTGATCACCGCGCTGGCCATCTGCATGTTTTCGGTCGGCTTGCTGCGCGATCACGGGGGTGACGTGCTCTTCTACCCGCCGGCGGTCATTTCGGTGGTGCTGGCCGGGGCCTGCCTCGGTTTCTTGCCGCACAACTTCCACCCGGCCAAAATCTTCATGGGCGATTCCGGTTCAATGCTGATCGGCCTGATGTTGGCCGCCGCGTCGACGACGGCTGCGGGACCGATTTCGCAGAACGCTTACGGCGCCCGCGACGTGTTTGCTCTGCTGTCGCCGTTCCTGTTGGTCGTGGCGGTCATGTTCGTGCCGATGCTCGACCTACTGTTGGCGATCGTGCGGCGCACCCGGGCGGGTCGTAGCGCGTTCAGCCCCGACAAAATGCACCTGCATCATCGGCTGCTGCAGATCGGTCATTCGCATCGCCGCGTGGTGCTGATCATCTATTTGTGGGTAGGCATAGTCGCCTTCGGTGCCGCCAGCACAATTTTCTTCAATCCGCGCGATACCGCAGCGGTGATGCTGGGCGCAATCGCCATCGCGGTTATCGCCACGTTGATCCCGCTGCTACGCCGCCGTGACGACCTCTACGACGAGGGGTAGTAGGGCGGCTCGCAATGTGGTACGGTGCTGGTAGAACCCGAATAAACCTCGCGGGTTGCCGGCCACCGGCCATCGGATTCACGTCCGATTGGTCGGATGTACGACCGACAAAGGGGAGTTGTCCCTTGGGTGATGCGAGTGCGGTGATTGCCCTCCGATACGCTCAACGGGCCACGCAACGATCAACCAGCCAACTCCCCGCTAGCGAGGACTGAGGTGCAGCAGTGACAACACCAGCGCAGGACGCGCCGTTGGTGTTTCCCTCGGTTGCGTTCCGGCCAATTCGGCTCCTCACCATCTCGGTTGTACTGAC
>DASZKQ010000563.1:0-3849 GCA_035552835.1 Mycobacterium sp.
CCGCGAGCTGCCCAATCTGGTCAGCGAGCGCTTCGGAGAGGTCGACCCGCATCACCGACCCCAGCTCGTTGTCGTCGATCGATATCAGCACCAGCGATTTCTCCGGCACGAAGCCCAGCACGGCCGGCAGCGCGGCGATCACCGCGCCGGGGCGATTCAGTTCAAAGTCAGGTCGCTGCTTGGTCATGGCGCCCACGCTGGCAATCGGCACTGTCAGCCCGTCGGCGGTGCAGACGGCGACACCCGTGCGCTGTGGACAAAGGCACAGCTGGGGACAAACCCGCGGCCCGCCGGCGCGGGTGCTGGGCAAACACCGAACGAATTGTTCACATGTATGTCGCCCGGCTCGGCGTGCGCGCGGCCGCGAAGCAGCGTAGATGTTTCCTCATGGGTTCGAGGCTGGAGCACGACGTGAAATACGACCTAGTCGTGATCGGTTCGGGTCCCGGCGGGCAAAAGGCCGCTATCGCCGCGGCCAAGCTGGGCAAATCGGTCGCGGTCGTCGAGCAGCGGCAGATGCTGGGCGGGGTCTGCGTCAACACCGGCACTATCCCGTCCAAGACGTTGCGCGAGGCGGTCCTCTACCTGACCGGGATGAACCAGCGTGAGCTGTACGGCGCGAGCTATCGGGTCAAGGACAAGATCACCCCGGCCGACCTGTTGTCGCGAACCCAACATGTGATCGGCAAGCAAGCCGACGTGGTGCGCAACCAGCTAATGCGCAACCGGGTCGATCTCATTCCCGGGCAGGGCCGGTTCCGTGACGAACACACCCTGCTGGTCGAAGACCATTCCCGCGGCGAACGCACCACGGTCAGCGGTGAACGCATCGTCATCGCCACCGGCACCAAACCGGCCCGCCCCGAGGGGGTGGAGTTCGACGAGCAGCGGGTGCTCGACTCCGACGGCATCCTCGACCTCAAATCGATCCCGGCCTCGATGGTCGTGGTCGGCGCGGGCGTGATCGGCGTCGAGTACGCGTCGATGTTCGCCGCGCTGGGCACCAAGGTCACCATCGTCGAAAAACGGGACGCCATGCTGGAATTCTGCGATCCCGAGATCATCGAGGCATTGCGTTTCCACCTGCGCGACCTCGCAGTCACGTTCCGATTCGGCGAAGAGGTCACCACTGTTCAAGTCGGCGCGCAAGGCACCGTCACCAGCCTTGCCAGCGGCAAGAAGATCCCAGCCGAAACAGTGATGTATTCGGCGGGACGCCAAGGCCAAACCGAGCACCTCGAACTCGAGAACGCGGGCCTGGAAGCTGACAACCGTGGACGGATCTATGTCGACGAAGACTTCCGGACCAAGGTCGACCACATCTACGCCGTCGGCGACGTCATCGGCTTCCCGGCCCTGGCCTCGACCTCGATGGACCAGGGCCGGGTAGCCGCCTGCCACGCGTTCGGTGAGCCGGTGCGTGGCCTGACCGCGCTGCAGCCGATCGGCATCTACTCGATCCCGGAGATCTCCTACGTCGGCGCCACCGAGGTTGAACTCACCAAGGACGCGATCCCGTACGAGGTCGGCATTGCCCGCTATCGCGAACTGGCCCGCGGCCAGATCGCCGGCGACTCCTACGGCATGCTCAAGCTGCTGGTCTCCACCGAGGACCTGAAGTTGCTCGGGGTACATATTTTCGGCAGCAACGCCACCGAGATGGTGCACATCGGGCAGGCCGTGATGGGCTGCCAAGGCACGGTCGAATACCTGGTCGACGCGGTGTTCAACTACCCGACGTTCTCCGAGGCCTACAAGGTGGCCGCGCTGGACGTGATGAACAAGGTGCGCGCGCTCAACCAATTCGACAGCTGAACCTCAACATGCGTCGTCAGCATGCGTCGTCGAAGGCGGCCGTCGGCACGTCACCGGGGCCACCGGCCTCGGCGCGCGCCAGCAGCTCGGTGATGTGCTGGTCAAACGGCGACGAGTAGGACAGGTTTTCCGCGCAGCCGCCGCCGTGTAGACCGCCGATCACCCCGGTGACAGTCGAGCCGCTGATCCACGGCGCGCCGCTGGTGCCGTCGGCCAGGCCCGCGCATGGCAGCTGCGGGTAGCCTTCGTTGCTGCTTCCGATGCTGGCCTGACAGCCAACGGGCATGCCGCCGACGCCGGCCGGATAGGCGACCACGTTGACCCGGCTGCTCTTCGCCGGCGCCGAACCCAGCGACAGCGCCGAACCGACCTGCGCTTCGACCGATCCGCCGTCAGGGCGGCTGACCCGGGCGATCGCATAGTCGGCCCGCGGATCCCTGTTGGCCACCCATCGCGGATCCAGGTAGATCACGTCCATCGTCCAGATATCGGTCGGCGCGGCTTGCTGCGCGAAACCGGGTACGAAGGTCTCCGGGCCGCCGGCAGTCATGCAATGCGCGGCGGTCAGCACCAGATTGCCTGGTGCCGAGTGCAACACCGACCCGGTGCAGGCGTGCAAGTCGCCGCCGGCCAGGAAGACCGCGCCAACCCGCGGATCTGGATCTACCGGCGCTGCGATGACGCCGTTCGCATTAACGGCGGCTTGTTTGGGTTTGCTGCTAACCGGTGCAGAGGGCGGCCGGTGTCCGCAGGCTAGCACCAAGGCCGGGCCGACGGTCGAAACCACAGCTGCTGCCAGAATGCGCATCGATGTCGATCATGCCCGATCGGGTCCGCGCAGGTGATGGCGAGCAGCGCTCCAGCGGCAAATTCGGCGCCGCGCGAAACGGGTACCCGCGTGGAATGCGGTCGGAAGCGCCCGCGTTCTCACAGCGGGTCCGGTATCCGCGGCCAGCGGATTTGAGAGACACTATCTGACACGGTGCGGCATACCGCGCCGTGCGAGGAGGCAAGACGCGATGGGCGACAACCAGCCCCCCGACAGAGGCCCTGAGAAAGGGCAGCGCTACCAGCCCGAGCAGAACGGCATGTACGAGCTCGAGTTCCCGGCGCCGCAGTTGTCGTCGTCGGATGGCCGTGGCCCGGTTTTGGTGCATGCCCTGGAAGGCTTTTCCGACGCCGGTCATGCGATCCGGCTGGCCGCCGGCCATCTCAAGGACACGCTGGACACCGAATTGGTGGCCTCGTTCGCGATCGACGAGCTGCTCGACTATCGGTCGCGGCGGCCACTGATGACGTTCAAGACCGATCACTTCACCCAATACGACGACCCAGATCTCAGCCTCTACGCCATGCATGACAGTGTCGGGACGCCGTTTTTGCTGTTGGCCGGCATGGAGCCGGATTTGAAGTGGGAGCGGTTCATCACCGCGGTGCGGTTGTTGGCCGAGCGTCTGGGTGTGCGGCAGACCATCGGCCTGGGCACGATCCCGATGGCCGTCCCGCACACGCGGCCGGTGACGATGACGGCGCACTCCAACAACCGCGAGCTGATCACCGACTTCACCCCGTGGATCGCCGAGGTTCAGGTGCCCGGCAGTGCGTCGAACCTGTTGGAATACCGGATGGCTCAGCACGGCCACGAGGTGGTCGGCTTCACCGTGCATGTTCCGCACTACTTGGCGCAGACGGACTATCCGGCCGCCGCGCAGGCACTGCTGGCGCAGGTCGCCAAGACCGGAGCCCTGCGGCTCCCACTGAAGGCGCTGGAAGAGGCGGCGGTTGAGATTGCGGCCAAGGTCGACGAGCAGGTTGAGGCGAGCTCGGAAGTCGCTCAAGTGGTGGCTGCGCTGGAGCAACAGTACGATGCCTTCATTGCCGCTCAGGAGGAACGGTCGCTGCTGACGCGGGATGAAGATCTGCCTAGCGGCGACGAACTCGGCGCGGAGTTCGAGCGATTCCTCGCCCAGCAGGCAGAGAAGAAGTTTGACGACGACGATCCGACGTGAGCGCCCCCACCGGGCCCGACAGCGA
>DASZKQ010000564.1:0-3701 GCA_035552835.1 Mycobacterium sp.
TTGTTGACGCACCGACTACCTGAGCGGATCCAACCTAAACTTCAATACCTCGATCACCACGACGCAGTAGGAGCCCGAAATCATTGCAGCCCAGTAGATCATCACGCATCTCGTTTTCGTTCGGCTGGCGGCTCAGCCGGCAACCAAGTCGCGGCGCTGGGTGAATTTGATGTCGAGGCTGCGCAGGTAGGTTTGCAGCCCGGCGTCCTGCACGGGGATCAGGTGCGCGGGCTGATCGGTCTCGTTGAAGTGCGCGTGCCACATGCCCGGTGGGGTGGTGAAGGCGCCCCCGGCCTGCCAGTCCACCCTAACCGGATCGACGATCTCACCGCGATCGTCGAGTCGGGTGCCCAGCAGGGTGTAGCAGCCGCTGGGTGGCGCATCGAGGATCAGATCCAAGGCAACCGATTGGTGGCGGTGCGGGCGCTGCTCCTGGCCGGCCGGCAGCACGCCGAACATGGCCCACAGCACGTGGGTGATGGTCAGGGTCTGCTCCTGGTTGGCGTTGGCCAGCAGGACGCTGACCCGGCTCTTGTCATTGGCGCCGGGGCGGGAGGCGATGTCCTCGAGCTTGGCGACGGCGTCAGCGCGGCGGAACTTGGTGGGTCGGAATTTGGGCCGCGTCGCGTCGACACCCAGGTAACGCAACAGCGGCTCGTCGTGCACCCAGTACATGGTCGCCTCGGTGTCGGCGTAGAACACCGACTGCGCTCCGGCGGGCAGCGTCAAAAAGTCGCCTTTCTCCCACTTGACCAGGTGACCGTTGATTGCCGCGAACCCCCGCCCGTGCAGCACGTAGTACAGCTGGCTGGT
The DNA here is from genome assembly GCA_035552835.1 of Mycobacterium sp. Taxonomy (GTDB): domain Bacteria; phylum Actinomycetota; class Actinomycetes; order Mycobacteriales; family Mycobacteriaceae; genus Mycobacterium. The sequence continues at coordinate 814 of DASZKQ010000564.1, forward strand.
GGCGTTGGGGCTGGTGTCGATCTGCTCACCGGCGCGGATGCGCACGAAGTTGGCCAACAGCGCCGGGCTGGTCGCCTCGCCGGTCTTGATGCCGAGCTCTTTGGACAGATCCAACGGCACCACGCCGGTCGACTGGTCCAGGTAGATCTCGGGGCCGAACCCGACGATCGGCACCTGCGGCGCGTGCCCCGAGCCGATCGGGTTGGCGGCCTTCGAGTATTCGAACAAGCGCGCTTCGTCGGCCCAGTCTTCGAAGCGGCCTTCGAACCCGTACTCGGCGACATTGGTCATCGGTGCCGGAATTGTCGGATCCAAGTTGAACGACGTTTCTGGATTCGCGGTGGACATCGCGGGCCTTCCTGTGACGCTTTCGCATTCGGATGTGCGCAAACTGTATCTATCTTGTATCTAAGTTGTCAAACGCCGCTGACTGGGCATCACCTGGAGAGGTCCGGTCGCGATGTCGTCAGTCCGGGATGTAGTCGAACCTGTCCGGATTGGGGCCGTTGCGCCCCGCTTCGCCACCGTCCAGGCCGGTGACGGCGTCCATCTCGGCACTGTCGAGGCTGAAGTCGAAGATGTCGAAATTCGACTCCATCCGCTCGCGATGCACCGACTTCGGGAAGACGATGTCGTCGCGCTGGATGTGCCAGCGCAGCGCCACCTGCGCAGGAGTTTTGCCGTGCGCATCTGCGATACCGGTAATGACCGCGTCGTCGAGCACCTTGCCCTGCGCGATTGGCGACCAGGCCTCCGTCGCAATCTGGTGCTCGCGGTCGTAGGCGCGCACCTCCTCGTTGCCGAAGTACGGGTGTACCTCGATCTGGTTGACCGCGGGGACGGTCTGCGATCCCTCGGCGAGCCGGTCCAGATGCGCCACCTGGAAGTTGGACACGCCGACGCTGCGTGCCCGTCCGTCCCGGGCGAATTCCTCGAGCACGTTCCACGTCGAGACGAAATCACCGTCATACAGCGTCGGCAGCGGCCAATGGATCAGGAACAGGTCGACGTAATCAGAGCCCAGCGCGCTCAGTGTGGTGTCGAACGCGCGGCGCGCGTCGTCCGGTCGGTGATACCCGTTGTTGAGCTTGCTGGTGACGAACACCTCAGCGCGGTCCAGCCCGGCATCGCGGATCCCTTGACCGACTTCCTTTTCATTGCCGTACATCTCGGCGGTGTCGATGTGCCGGTAGCCAACCTCGAGCGCGGAACGCACCGCGGCGGCAGTCTGATCCGGTTCGATCTGGAAGACGCCGAAACCCAATTGCGGGATGGTGTTGCCGTCGTTGAGCGTGATCGATGGGACAGAACTCATCTCACTTGACCTCCTGGCGATTCCGGTGGTTGCGATCGTGGTTGTGGCTGCCCGTCATCGCGCCAGAACAAACTCGGCCGGGGAAACCACTTCGCGTCGATTGTTCACCGATGTCGTTTCGTTGGCCGAGTTGTCCAGCCCGGCGAGGTGACGCCACGATTGGATTGCCTGGCCGGCAAGTTCCACCATGCGGCTGGCTCCGGTGTCCGCGACGGCCCGCGCGTGAGCGCGCACGGCGAATGCGGTCGCGGCATCCAGCGTCGACTGATAGTGGCGCACGTTGACGAGTGTGGTCGACTCGTATGCGGCCCGGATGGCGAAGGCGCCGGCTGCGTTTGATCTGGGGCTCATCGCGTCGGCGACGGCGCGTGCGGCACGGTCGGCGGCGTCCCAGGCGGCGATAGCAGGCAGGTCGCCGTGGGCGGCCCGGCGGTGCAACTCGGCGATGTCGAGAATCGCCTTTGTCGCGGTGATGTTGGCGTACTGGACGATGCCCCAGACGGGGTTGGTCAGCAGTTCGGCCAGCCAGGCGTGCACAACGGTGTCGGCGACGCCGGCGGTACCCACGGTCTGCCAGGCAAGTTCGAGCCCGAGAACGCTGTGTTCCGGCGACAGGTAGCCGCCCGGTGCGGCCAGCAGGTCGTTGCAGGCCTGGACGAGGATAGCCAGCGCGCGGGCTGAGCAGTTAGGGAAGTCCGTGATGCGCTGATCGCCGTTGGTGTAGGAGATGGCGTTCATGGCGCAGCCTTTACCCGATCCTGGCTGGTGGGATCCTCTGGCCAACCTCAGCGGGTGGGTGATGCGGTCGAGATCCATTTGAGTTTCCGCGGTGGACATTGCGGCCTCCCTCTTTTTGTGCACCTCTTGGATATTTGCTGTGTATGACTGGAGTCTATCTTGTATCTCAGTGCTTGGACCTGCGAGATCGGTCACAGCGGCGCCTTACTGACTAGCGGCGAGACCCTGGTGTACCGTCATGTACACATGTGGGATACGACTTAGCTGCAGGAAAGGGGGAGTCGTGACGACCAAGCCGACCGGTGGCGGCCGGGGCGCGGCCAAGGACCGCGCGCATGACTACGTCAAGCGCCAAGTGCTGAGCGGAGCCTTTCCGGGCGGGGAACTGATCAGCGAGGGCGAGGTTGCGGCTGCCCTCGGTATGTCGCGCACTCCAGTGCGTGAAGCCTTCCTGCGGTTGGAGGCTGACGGGCTGCTCCGGCTCTACCCGCAACGCGGGGCGCTCGTCGTGCCGGTTTCCTCGGAAGAAGCCCGAGCCGTCATCGAGGCCAGGCTGGTGCTCGAACAGTTCGCCGCAGGCAAAGTCATCGCGCGTGGCCCCGCAGTGTGCGCAGCGGCATTCAAGCGGCTATCGGCGGAACTGCAACGGCAGCACGACGCCGCCGCTAAATCTGACTGGGAAGAATTCGCCGAGGCCGACCGCGCCTTCCACAACGTCACTCTTCGAGAGTCAGGAAACGCGATAGTGGCCGGTTTCTACTCATCATTGCGCGACCGTCAGATGCGGATGAACCGTGAATTGGTGACCCACGATGAGCGAATCACGACGATCATG
>DASZKQ010000565.1:0-3602 GCA_035552835.1 Mycobacterium sp.
ATCTGGGCAGCCGCGGTGAGGGCGCTCAGAACCGTGTCGGCCCGCCCGCGCACTCCCGCTTTGCGCGCGACGAAGTCGATGGCGCCGCCGTTGGTGGGCACGAACGTCGGCCAGCGCTGCGGATCGCGATCGCGTTGCGGCATTTCGTTGATCAACCAATGCAGCGCCCCGTCGCCGCCGTCGCTGACGAGATGGCTGGCCCGCGGATAGAGCCCCGCCACGATCCCGCGCAGGTCGTCGATTGAAGCGGTTTCATGCACCTCGCCCCACGGGCCGACGATGCGGCGCAGGGCGGCACTGCGATTGGCCGGCATCCCGCGGTTCTTCCGCGCGAACGGATTGACGACGACGCCTATATACATCCTGAGCTCACCGACGAAAGATGCTACCCGCGATGTCCTCGTTGCCGGGCAACGGATTTCCCGGTCCGCTCAGCGGACCGGACGCTTGACTAATCACACCAGTCGGCGCGCACTGTACCGCATCGGGCTGGTCGATGGTCAGGAGAAATTGGATGACTGACTCGATCCTCATTGCTGCACCGCTGCTGATTGCCGCCGTGGTGATGGCAGTCCGGTTCGTGGGCTGCAGCTTCCAGCCCGGCGGGATCCCGGCCAATACGCAATACAGCACGACGGTATTGGACACGGCGGGCCTGGTCAGCTTCTGGCGTCTGAACGAGCAGTCGGGGACGACCGCGACGGACAGCAAGGATGGGAACAACGGGGCGTACGAGGGTACGGAAACGCTTGGCGTACCCGGCCTGGTCAGCCCCGACAGCTACGACAGCGACAACTTCGGCGCCCAGTTCGACGGCCAAACCGGCTTTGTCAGTGTCCAGTTCGCTGCGAACCTGAATCCGCCGCAGTTCACCGTTGAGGCGCTGGTCCAACCGTCGGGCAACGACCCGAATAAGCACGTGATCGTGGCGTCCGATACCGGCTACCAGCTGGTCCTGCACGGCAACGCCGTCGAGGCGTCGGTAGGCTCCGGCGGCACGTTCCAGTCGCCGGTGGTGGTGAATGCCGGCGCAGAAGGTGGCCCGCCCTACTACATCGCGATGACCTACGACGGCACGAACCTCGAGCTGTACGTGAACCCGGCGGCCAGCGACGGCAAACAGAATTTCCTGAATAACGAGAACACCGGAAACGGAAGGTACAACATCGCGCAGGTCGCCTACCAGCCGGCGATAAGTAATCCGCTGCGGATCGGCGCGAGCGCGGACGCCGGCTCACCGGGCGAGTTCCTCCCCGGGGTGATCCAGAACGTCGCGGTGTACGACATCGCGCTCGACTTCGAAGCGATCGTTAATCACTACTGGGTATTCGCAACCGGATACTCGCCGTACATTCCGCCGCCGGGGTCCGGTTTCGAGGGCGAAGGCACCCTATCGATGACCGCGGCGTTCCCCGCTAACCCGCCGACAACGCAGGAATTTACGCCGGCGGGAAACTACACCTACAACATCCCATATTGGTGCACGTACATCGACCTGATCCTGTTGGGCGGCGGCGGCGGTGGCGCTAATGCAATCGGCGGCGTAATACCGGGCGCGGGCGGCCAAGCCGGTTTCTGGACGACCACTACCGTCCAACGCGGTCTCCAAATCCCCTTCACAACAACATCGATCGCCATCACTGTGGGACCGGGCGGAGGAGGGGCCGCCAACGGTGGGCCGACGACGGCAACCGCGACCGGGATGGCACCGCAGTCGGCCCTGGGTGGTACCCAAGGCGCCGGCACGAACGGGACAACCGGCGAGAGCCCGGGGAACAAGGTCTACAACGGCGTGACCTACACCGGCGGGGCCGCCCAGAACACCCCGGGTGCCGCCGGGAACGCGCCGGGTGGCGGCGGCGGTGGCGCCAACCCAATCCTCGGCGCCCCGACGCCCGGCGCCGGCGCCAGTGGCGCCGCGTGGGTCGTCGCTCGCCAAACCTGAGAACCACAAGGGAGAAAAGGGATTACATGGCAATTCGTATCGACACCACCAGACAGGCGCTGGCCGACGCGTACGGTTCCGTCGGCAAATTCCTCGGGCTGGCCACCGCCGATCCCGGTGCGGCGCCGGCCCCGGCCAACGAGGCATCCGGAGGCTCGTATGCGCGGGTCGCGACAACCTGGTCAGCCGGGGGCGGGGGGTTTGAGCAAGGCACGCAGTGCACGATCAACGTGAATGCCGGCACCTACACGTTTGCGATTCTGTGCTCGGCTGCAAGCGGCGCCAACATGGTCGACAACTGCACCATCGACAGCACGGTGTTGTCGACCGCAGGACAAATCGTGCTTACCCCGGCCTACGTGCAATTATGAGCCTGGCCGCGGCCGGGGACGGCACACTCAACATCGCGGTCTGGCCCGCGTATGTCGGTGCCTGCCAGGAGGATCCAGGGCCCGGGCCGGTTGCATACGGCGAACCGCAGGCGACGCGATACCAGCGCGGGCAGATCCAATGGGGAATGGAGAACGAGGACATCGTCGGCCGCGCATTCATCCACGCCGAACCCGGGGTCTATACACACTTGGCTTACTTCCGCGGCCCCGATGGGCCGTGCATGTGCGGCAAGGTCCAACTGCCGCATCCGATTCGGTTCCCACGCGCCGGCATGATCGAGGTCTACCCGATCACCAATTCGGACCTGCGACTGTTGAAAGCGCAGGGCTGCCAATGATTCCGCACTCATTCATCACCAATCCGGCAGGAGAGTAAACATGGCCAGCCTCGACGACGCCTTCAATCAACTCAAGATCGCAAATACGCATCTGACCGCGATCGACAACGACCTCCAGACGGTCAACGCATCCGTCCAAACGGTCGGCGCCGATGAGCAGGCGACCACCGCGGCGGTGCAGAGCGGGTTCAGCGAGCTCTACAGCCTGGTGAATTACACCGACCAACTGCTGCAGTATGAGATCGCCCAGAACACCACGATCATCTGCTACCTCGGCAAGATCGCTCAGCAGACGTGTGCGTTGCTGAACGAGGCGGCGTTGCAGACCGCCGCACAGCAGGCGATGCGTGACGACATCCACGATCTCAAGCAGCTCTTCGAGTTGGCCAACCCGGCCGCAGCCGTCGAGCAGCACCGCCTCGAGGCGCTCAAGGAGCAGGTCGAGAAGTGTTGTCCGCCACCGGTACCGGAGCCGCCGTGCAAGTTCACGAAGTGTGAAGAGCCGGGCCCGCTTCCGAAGGGCGCCGGGACAATTGAATCGAAGCCTCCTCGCAAGCGCGGCTAGCGTCCCGTAGCGAGCCAGCCCAGGCCTGAAGCCAGTACTGAGCAGGCGAGGAATGCCGCCAGCGCCACCGGCCGCCGGGCCTTGGCGTGGGTCTGCCGTTCGCGCAACGGGTCGATGACGACACGGGCAGCGGCGTAGCCCACTAGCGCGAAGGCGAAGATCGTGCCGCGCGGCGTGCCCAGCGCGAGTAGCGCAGTCGACCCGGCCAGCAGCACCACGGCAGTGGAGAGCTCGAGCAGCTGCACCGGATACCGGCGCTGCCAGTGACCGGTGTGATCCGGCAGCCACATTCCGAGACGGCCGTCGCTGCGCCGCCCGGAGCAGCATCCGTTGAGCAGGCAGCCGATCCGGGTGAAGATCAT
>DASZKQ010000566.1:0-7347 GCA_035552835.1 Mycobacterium sp.
TTGACCAGGCTCACCACCACCAGGGTGCCCCGGCCGGTATGGCCGACGATCATGCCGACCGGGATGGCGATCAGCGCCGAAACCGTTACCGCGGCCGCGGTGTACTCCAGGTGTTCCAGGGTGCGCGCAGCCAGTCCCACCGGGCCGAACCAGTTGCTCGCGGTGAACAGGTAGGACACTGCCTGTTCGATGAAGCTCATCGCGAGCCCCCCACCACGGGAGCCGTTAGCAACCGACGGCCGGGCCGCGCCGCGCGATTCCACGGCGTTGCCAGCCGTCCGGCCAACATGATCAGCATGTCAACGACAAGCGCAAGCACCAGGATGGCGATGATCCCCGCGACGATCTGGTCGCTCTTGTTCGCCTGGTAGCCCTCGGTGAACCAGGTGCCCAGGCCGCCGATGCCAATCACCGCGCCCACCGAGACCATCGAGATGTTGGTCACCACGACCACCCGCAGCCCGGCGACTAGCACCGGAATCGACAGTGGCAGTTCGACTTTGAGCAGTCGCATGATCGGCCGGTAACCGATCGCGCTGGCGGCGTCGCGCAGCTGCACCGGCACCGCGTCCAGCGCCTCGAAAACCGCGCGCACCATCAGCGCCGTGGTGTACAGCGTCAGCGCGACAATGACATTGGCCTCGTCCAGAATCCGGGTCGGAATGATCAGCGGCAACACCACGAACAGCGCCAGCGACGGAATGGTGAACACCACACTTGCGGTCAGCGTGGTCAATCGTCGCAGCACGGCTCTGCGCCGCGCCAGCACGCCCCACGGCAAGGCGATCGCCATCCCGGCCAAAACCGGCACCAGCGACAGCCGTAGGTGGATCACGGTCAGCATCCACGCCGCCGGGAGGTGAGTGACCAGGTAGTGCACGTCTAGTCCTGCGGTTGGGATTCCAAGGCGGCCAGCACATCGCCGGCCCGCACTCCCCCGATGACCTTGCCCGCCTCATCGACGGCGACGCCCGTCACTGCCGGGGACGACAACGCGGCGTCCAGTGCCTGGCTCAGGCTGGCGCCTGGGCGGAAGAGCGAACCGACGGACGTCACGCTGTCGAGCAACGACGCGCCGCTGCGGTGCTTTCGTACGCCGTTGGCGTCGATCCACCCCACCGGCGCGCCATCGGCTTTCACCACCAATGTCCAGCCGTCGCGAAGTTCGGCGTCTCCGATCGCGGACTCGGCGATCTGATGGAGGTCGTGCACCGGTAGTCGTGCCGCGTCCAAGAACTGCAGCCACCGATAGCCGCGACCGGCACCGATCATCCTCGACACGAAATCGTTGGCCGGCCGCGACAGCAGCCGCGCGGGCTCCTCGTACTGCTGCAGCGAACCACCCGGACCGAACACCGCGACGCGGTCGGCGAGCCGGACGGCCTCGTCGACGTCGTGTGTGACAAACACGATGGTTTTGTGCAATTCGGCTTGCAACCGCAGTATTTCGCGCTGCAGCTCGTAGCGGACTATCGCGTCGACAGCCGAAAATGGTTCGTCCATCAACAAAATCGGCGGATCGGCGGCGAGCGCCCGGGCTACACCGACACGCTGCTGCTCGCCGCCCGAGAGCTGCGCGGGATAGCGGCTGGCCAGCCTGGCATCCAAACCCACCCGCTCCAACACGTCGTAGGCGGCCGTGCGGGCGGCCCGGCGCGATTGGCCTTTGAGCACCGGCACCGTCGCCACGTTATCGATCACTCGTTGGTGGGGCATCAGACCCGCGCCCTGGATCACGTAGCCGATGCCGAGGCGCAGTCGCACCGGATCGACACCTGCGACGTCGGCGCCGTCGACCTTGACGGTGCCCGACGTCGGCTCAACCATCCGATTGATCATCCGCATCGACGTGGTTTTGCCGCAGCCGGAGGGCCCGACGAAAACGGTCAGCGTGCCTTCGGGTACTTCCAGGCTCAGGTTATCGACGGCGACGGTGCCGTCGGCGTAGACCTTGTAGACGTTCTCGAAGCTAATCAAGTGTCAGCTTTTAATCGGATGGTCGAAGCCATTATCCCGCAACCAGTTTCGAGCAGCCTGGTCGGGATCGATGCCGGAGTTGCCGGACACCGAAGCGTTGAGCTCGGCCAAGCCGCGGGTAGTCATCTTGGCTGACACCGCGTCCAGCACATTTTTGAGCCGATCGGATTTCTTCTGCGAATTCACCAGCGGGACAATGTTACCGGCTAGGAAATTGCACTCCGGATCGTCGAGCACAACCAGATGGTTCTGCATGATCGCCGGTGCGGTGCTGAAGATGTTGGCGGCGTTGACTGTACCGCGAACCAGTGCACGAACGGTGACGGCGCCGCCGTCGTCGCTGATCGCGACAAAGTTGCCGGGGGCGATGTCGAGCCCGTATCTCTGCCGGAGCCCGACCAGACCCGACGACCGGGCTTGAAAGGCCGAGGGCGCGGCGAACTTCACTTCTGGTGAATGTGCCGCCAAATCAGCGATTGTCTTGAGGTCCCAGTTGGCCGCGGTCTCTGCGGTGACGGTGACGGTGTCGGTGTCCGCCGCAGGCGACGGGGTGAGAATCGACAAGTCGCCCGGCAGCCGTTTGTAGAGCTCCAATTCGACGGCGTCGAGCATGGTCACTGTTGCCGTCGGTTCGAAGTACAGCAGTAGGTTGCCGATGTACTCGGGCACCAGGTCGATCGAATGGTCTTTCAGCGCAGGAACGTACGTTTCGCGGCTGCCGATTCCCAATCGGCGTCCGACGTTGAAACCGTTGGTCTGCAACGCTTGTGCATAGATTTCGGCGACGACTTTGGATTCCGGAAAGTCGGCGGACCCGACTACGATCGAGTTGATATTGCCTGACGCCCCGCCGAGCGGATTCGAGCTGCCGCAGCCAGCTACGACGAGACACAGGCTGGCGAGCCACGCCACCGCGCGGTACCTGCGCCGTCGCGGCATGCCCATAACAATCGAGATTATCTTGCAGCACCGCATCGGTTCGGGGTGCGGTGAGGTTTCCGGCGCGATTTCGTTTCATTCCGTGCGTCAAAGGGCAAGATGGAAAACCATGAGCAGCGCTTCTTCTGTATCGCCCGATCAACCCGATCAACCCGATCCCGCGCCGGACCAAGACAACGCGGCGCCGCCGGAATCGGCGGTGAAGTTCACCCGCGCCGCCAGCATATGGACGTCGCTGACCGCGGGCTTCCTGATCCTGATCGTGCTGCTGGTCTTCATCACCCAGAACACCGCGTCGGCGGATTTCGCCTTCCTCGGCTGGCACTGGAGCCTGCCGCTGGGGGTGGCGATTCTGCTCGCCGCAGTGGGCGGCGGGCTGATCACCGTGCTGGCCGGCACGGCACGGATCTACCAGTTGCGACGAGCGGCCAAGAAGAACCTCGCGGCGGGCCGCTGAGCGAAGGTAGCAACCCCACGCCCGACAACTTAGGGTACCCTAACTTGCATGACGTCGGCGGCTAGCGATCTTCAGATCTGCAGCTCGGTCAGCCCACGGGCGATCAACGGCGCCACGGTCTGCCCGACCCGATCGGATGCGTCAACATCGTCCGCACCACCCGACATACGCCTGCGGAAATCGATGCCCGCCGCGATGATGGCCAGCTTGAAGTACGCCAGCGCCATGTAGAAGTTCCAGTGCGCCAACGGCTGTCCGGAGACAATCGAGTAGCGGTGTGCGAGCTCGTCGGCGACCGGCAACTGCGGCGACGTCCAGGCAGCGTGGGTGTTGATGATCAGGTCCAGCGACGGATCGCGGTAGACGCACATCAACGCCGCATCGCTGAGGGGATCGCCAAGCGTGGAGAGTTCCCAGTCCACGACGGCACGCACCTGCCCGGGATCATCCGCATCCAGGATGGTGTTGTCGATGCGATAGTCGCCGTGCACGATCGACGTGCGGCTCTGCTGCGGAATCGACTGCTGCAGCGCCGAATACAGCCGCTGCACGTCGGGGTCGCGGTCGTCATCGGACAGCCGCACAAGTTCCCACTGCGAACCCCAGCGGCGGACCTGGCGTTCCAGATACCCGCTCGGTTTGCCGAAATCGGCAAGTCCCACGGCGACCGGATCAACCGCATGCAGATCTGCCAGCACCCGGATCAGCGCGTCGACGCAGCCTTCGATGACCTGCTCATCGCCCATCGCCTCGAGTTCGGCGCGGCTGCGGACCACTTGCCCAGCAACGTATTCGACCATTTGGAAGGGAGCACCCAGCACTGAGTCGTCGTCGCACAGTGCCACCGCGTGAGCCACCGGGACCGCGGTGTCGGCGAGTGCCGCGACCACTTTGTACTCACGCGCCATGTCGTGTGCCGACGGTGTCCGCCCGTGCAACGGCGGGCGGCGCAGCACCCACTTCGATGAGTCGTCGGCGACCAGGAAGGTCAGGTTGGAGCGTCCGCCAGAGATCAGCTGCGCGCGCAGCTCCCCGCTACGGTCGATGCCGGCCGAGCGCAGATACCCGTCCAGCGCGACCAGGTCGAGCCCGTCAAGCGGCGTGGAAGTCACCGGACTTGTTTACCACTCTGGCGCGCGTTGGTTGCGCGGCAGCAGGTCCCACACGTGCTCGGTGCCGTTCACCGTCACCACGCTCGCTTGACCGGCCCGGGAGAACAGCAGCCGGGTCACCGACACGTAGTCGATCGGAAAAGACAACACCCGCTTGGTTCCGAGGATTTCGTGCAGCACCACGTTGATCACCCCACCGTGGCTGAACACCGCCACGGTGTCCTCGTGCTCCGCGCCGGCGGCGACGTCGTCGACGGCCGCACCCACCCGGGCCCGGAAGGCCTCTTCGTCGACCGAGCTGGGCAGGTGTCCCGCCGCCATGCGGGCCCACTCTTGCGGGTTCTCGTTACGGATGTGCTCGATCGGGATGTAAACCGGCAGACCGCGGTCGTATTCGGCGAAGCGGTCATCGATCTCGACCGTCAGCCCACGCGCGGCGGCGACCGGCTCGGCGGTCTGGATCGCACGACGCTGCGGGCTGCTCACCACCCGGGAGATCGGAAACCTGGCCAGCGCGTCAGGCAGCCGCGCGACCTGCGCCCACCCCTCGTCGGAAAGCACGGGGTCGGCCCCCTGCCCGGGTTCGCTGCGGAGTGGCAACGCATGCCGGACCAGAAGCAACTGCATGCGCACAGCCTCGCACGCGGTGTACCGCCCTTGTCATCCCGGCGGAGAATGCTATTCTCCGGATAGAGATTATGGTGTGCAAATGTTGAATGCAGGCGTGCTGGGACGCTGGTTGGACGCGAATGGCGCCCCCGGCGAAGGCGAAGAACCCGTGCTGGAGCAGCTGTCCGGAGGCTCGCAAAACACGCTCTATCTGATCCAGCGCGGTGACGAGCGCATGGTGTTGCGGATGCCCGGCGCGCGGGCCGACGCGGCCCGCGTCAACGGGCTGCTGCGCGAGATCCGACTGGTGCGCGCGCTGCGCGGCACCGATGTGCCGCATGCCGAGCTGATCGCCGCCGACGATGCCGGCGATCTGCTCGGCATGCCCTTCTACGTGATGCAGGCCATCGACGGGTGGAGTCCGATGGACGGCGGCTGGACGGCACCATTCGACGCCGACCTGACCGCGCGCCGGGGCTTGGCGTTCGAACTCGTCGAGGGCGCCGCCAAGCTGGGCCGGGTGGACTGGCGCGCCCAGGGATTGGACGGCTTCGGCCGCCCCGACGGATTTCACGAGCGGCAAGTCGACCGCTGGCTGGCTTTCCTGGACACCTATCGGGTGCGCGAGCTTCCCGGCCTGGACCAAGCCGCCGACTGGCTGCGGCGCAACCGGCCCGGGCACTACCGGCCGGGCATCATGCACGGCGACTACCAGTTCGCCAACGTGATGTTCGCGCGTGGCGAGCCGGCTCGGCTCGCTGCGATCGTGGATTGGGAAATGACCACCGTCGGCGACCCGCTACTGGACTTGGCCTGGTGCCTGCTGGGCTACGACGGCGAGAACCCGCGCGAGGACGGCTTTTATCTCGACATGAAGGGCATGCCGATGCGCAGCGAGTTGCTCGACCGATACGAGAAGACCAGCGGGCTGGGATGCGAGGACATCGACTACTACCTCGTGTTGGCCAACTGGAAACTCGGCATCGTGCTGGAAAAGACCTACGCTGCCGGAGTGCGCACCGGGAAAGTCGACCCCAAGATCCAGGACGCGTTCGGGGCGATGATCCCGCAGTTGATTGCCACGGCCGCCGAGCTGGCCCGCTCGCTATCCGGCCAAGGCCGGTAAGAAGGACTGCGCGATGGGTTACGCTGACGAGCTTTTCGACCTGACCGACCAGGTTGTGCTGATCACCGGCGGCAGCCGGGGGCTGGGCCGGGAAATGGCGTTCGGCGCCGCCCGGTGTGGCGCCGACGTGGTGATCGCCAGCCGGAAGATGGAGAACTGTGTCGCCACCGCCGAGCAGATCGAGCACGAAACCGGCCGCGCGGCAATGCCATACCAGGTGCACATCGGCCGATGGGATCAGCTCGACGGCCTGGTCGACGCGACCTACGAACGGTTCGGCAAGCTCGACACGCTGATCAACAACGCCGGCATGTCGCCGGTCTACGACAAGCTGACCGACGTCACCGAGAAGCTTTTCGACGCGGTGGTCAACCTCAATCTCAAGGGTCCGTTCCGGTTGTCGGCTCTGGTCGGTGAACGGATGGTCGCCGCCGGACGCGGCTCGATCATCAACGTCAGCACCGCCGGATCGCTGCGCCCGGCGCCCGACATCATTCCCTACGCGGCGTCCAAGGCCGGGCTGAATGCGATGACCGAGGGTCTAGCGCGTGCGTTCGGGCCGACCGTCCGGGTCAACACGCTGATGGCCGGCCCGTTCCTCACCGACGTTAGCAAGTCGTGGAACCTGGAGCAGGCGACGCAGAACGCGTTCGTCCACCTGTCACTGCAGCGGGCCGGCGACCCGGCCGAAATAGTCGGTGCCGCATTGTTTCTGGCCTCTGCAGCATCCAGCTTCACCACCGGCTCGATTCTGCGGGCCGATGGCGGGATCCCTTGAATAAAGGAGTATTCGACATGGCATGGGACTTCTCTACCGAACCGGAGTTCGAGAAGAAACTCGACTGGATCCGCGAATTCGTCCGCGAAGAGGTCGAGCCACTCGAGGTGCTGTTCCCCGGTTGCGAGTTTTTGCCGTTGAACGACGAGCGCCGCAGAATCGTCGATCCGCTCAAACAACAGGTTCGCGACCAAGGACTGTGGGCGCCGCACCTCGGTCCAGAACTCGGCGGGCAGGGCTTTGGCGCGGTCAAGCTGACGCTGATCAACGAGATTCTTGGCCGCAGCCCATGGGCACCAATCGTCTTTGGTACTCAGGCACCTGACACCGGCAATGCGGAGATCATCGC
>DASZKQ010000567.1:0-5632 GCA_035552835.1 Mycobacterium sp.
AATCGCCAACCGTCGGCGAAATCCTGCGAGACCAAGCCTTCAGCAGAGGTGATCATCCGCTGCTGGTGTGCGACGCCGATCGCATCAGTTATGCCGAAGCCAACCGTCGCTCCGCGGAATTGGCTCGTGGGCTCATCGTTCTCGGCGCAGGCAAAGGCAGCCACATCGGATTGCTTTACCCCAACGGCGTTGCGTTTGTGGTCGGCATGTTGGCGGCGGCGCGGGTCGGCGCCGTCGTCGTGCCGTTTTCCACGTTCGCGACCACGCGAGAGCTACACGAGCAACTGATCGACAGCGACACCGAAATCCTTCTTGCCGCGGCGTCGTACCGCTCCCACAACTACGTGCAGCAGCTGACCGAGGTGCTGTCCGGCTCGGACCTCGACGGAGACGACCGGCTACTGGACACCGCCGCACCGCAATTGCGACACGTGGTCTTCGATGTCGGACGGCTTTATCGGCTGGCCGAGACGGTCAACGAGCAGCTTTTGACGGCAATGGAACACGATGTCGACGGCTCGGACCCGCTGACGATCGTCTACACCTCGGGCACCACGAGCACCCCCAAGGGAGTGGTACACACCCATGCCGCACTGCTCAACCACCAGAAAAATCTCAACGCGATCCGCAGCCTGACCGCTGCCGACAAACTGTTCTGCAACTCGCCGTTCTTCTGGATCGGGGGATTCGGATTTGCGTTACTTGCCACGCTGCTGGCCGGATCAACGCTGGTGTGCTCCAACGCCGAAGACGGTGACCAAACACTCGACCTGCTCGAGGCCGAAAGACCAACCCTCACCAACGGTTTCGCTGCCGGGATCGCGCACCTGGCGCGGCACCCAAGTTTTGGTGACCGCGATATGTCGTCGATGCTACGCGGCAACCTGTATCCGATCATGGCGCCCGAGATGCGACCGGCCGATCCGGAGTTGCGGCACAACATGCTCGGCTTGACCGAGGCCGGCAGCGTGGTCTTGATCAGCGGCGACGACAGCGACCAACCGGAACATCGACGTGGATCGTTCGGTAAGCCCGCACCAGGCCTCGAGACCAAGGTCGTCGATCCCGAAACCGGAATGTTGGTTGAGGACGGCGCGCTCGGCGAGCTGTGCATCCGCGGACCCTGCGTGATGCAGCAGTACTACAAACGCAGCCGAGAAGAGTGTTTTGACACAGACGGGTGGTTCCACACCGGCGACCTGGTTGCCACCGACCGCGACGGATTCTTCTACTACATCCGCCGTCAGGGTTCGATGATCAAGACCGCAGGAGCGAACGTCTCCCCTGCCGAGGTGGAGCAGGCGATCGCCAAGGTCACCGGTGGCGTCGTGGCACACGTGGTCGGCATCCCGGACGCCGAGCGCGGGCAAATCGTCGCCGCCGTCGTCACGCTGGAAAACGGCGCGCAGTTCGACGAAACCACGCTTCGGCGCAAGCTCGCAGCGGAGCTCTCGGTATACAAGATCCCCAGGCGGTTCGCGGCCATTCCGGCCGTCGAGGTTCCGCTATTGGCCAGCGGCAAGGTCGATGTGCGGAAATTAAAGCGGGTGTTCGGTGCCTGACACCATCGACCAGCTGGTGAGGTTGCGCGCCGCTGAGCATGGGACCAAACCGATGGTCGTCGACCTGTCGTCCCGGCTGAGCTACAACGAACTTGACGACACCACAAAGGATTTAGCGGCAGCGCTCATCGAAGCCGGCGTCGTCAAAGGTACCCGCGTGGGGCTGATCATTCCCAACGGTGTCGGCTGGGTTCAGATCGCCATCGCAGTCACCCGGATCGGCGCGGTGCTTGTTCCGTTGAGCACGCTGTTGCAGGCCCGGGAATTGGCGGCGCAATTGCAGACCGCCTCGGTTCAGTTCCTGATCAGTGTGGCGGAATTCCGCGGGCACCGGTATCTCGACGAGTTGCAACGCGAACAGCTTCCCGCGTTGCGAGAAGTTTGGACCGCCGACCAATTATTGCAAACAGTCTCACGCGACGCGGCCGGCCGGATCGTCGACGCGCTGGCAACGACAGTGACACCTAGCGACCCGATGGCCGTCATGTTCACGTCCGGCAGCAGCGGTTCGCCCAAAGGCGTGGTGCACTCGCACGGCAATGCGTTGGGCGCCGTGGCATCCGGTTTGGCCAGCCGTTGCATCGATTCCGACACTCGCCTGTATCTGCCGATGCCGTTTTTCTGGGTGGGTGGCTTCGGCAGCGGTGTGCTCTCCGCGCTAGTGGCCGGTGCCACCCTGGTGACTGAAGAAATCCCGCACCCGGACACCACGCTGCGCCTGCTGGAGCGCGAGCGGGTGACGCTGTTCCGAGGCTGGTCCGATCAGGCTGAGGCCTTGGCCCGCCACCCGTTCCGCGCCGAGGCGGACCTATCGGCTCTGCGCCCCGGCAGTCTGGAAGCGCTGCTACCGCCCGAACAACGTGCGAAACCCGGCGCCCGGGCAACACTGTTCGGTATGACCGAGGCTTTCGGGCCGTACTGCGGCTACCCCGCCGACACCGATATGCCGCAGTCCGCCTGGGGCAGCTGCGGCAAGCCGTTCCCCGGAGTGGAGGTCCGGATCACCAACCCCGACACTGGTGAGCCGGCTCAAGCGGGAAGCATTGGGATGATCGAGCTTCGGGGCCCGCACACCCTACGCGGGATATGTCGGCGCAGCCGCGACGAACTGTTCACCGCCGACGGGTTTTATCCCACCGGTGACCTCGGCCGACTCGACGACGACGGCTTTCTGTTCTACCACGGCCGATCCGACGACATGTTCAAAGTCAGCGGCGCCACCGTCTATCCCACCGAGGTCGAGCAGGCACTACGGGAAATCGCGGGCGTCGATAACGCCTTCGTCACCAATGTGCCTGGTGCGCAAGGAGATCAAGTGGGTGCGGTGGTGGTGTGCGACACGGGGGCCAACACCGCCGAGCAGCTGCGTGGGTCTGCCCGAAAGCTGCTCAGCTCGTTCAAGGTGCCGACGAGGTGGCTGCTTGTCGACTCCGATGACGCGATTCCCCGTGGTCCGACCGGCAAGGTCGATGCCCGGTGGTTGCGCGAGCTATTGGCCGGGACAAACCGCGCGCCTAATCACCCCGCTATCAACAGCCACAACAGCACTGACAACTGACCACCACACGCTGCTGCGGAGTGATATCGCATACGCCATCAAACTGAAGAAGGCACTATTCCCTCCAGTCAGCGACTGACGAGGCTGGCGATGCATGTGAGGTCATCGGCTCAGGGCATTTCGACCACGCCATGCTCGGTGAGGTGGCTGATCAGCGGCGCCGCACCTGCTGCCAGGTGCTCCGACATGGTTTTGCGGGCAAGCTCGCTGTCGTGCTTGGCCAGTGCGGCCAACACCCGCCGATGGTCTTTTATCGATTGGTGTGGCCAGCCTGCGATGGTGGGAAACACGGATTCCGGTGCATACCGGGTGATTTGCGACATCAATTGAGCCAGCTTCGGCGACTCGGCGGCAACGTTGATGGCCCGGTGGAACTCGTGATTGAGCCGGACTGTTCGTTCGTCGTCGCCACCGGCATAGGCTTCCTCCAGCTGGGCCTGGATCGTCTTGAGCTCGCGCAGCTGGTCGTCGTCGATGTTGATCGCGGCCCGCGCGGCGAGCTCGCCGCCGACATGCGCCTGCACGTTGGCCACATCAGTGAGATCTCGTCCGGTCACAGGCAGCACCACGAAGCCACGACGCGGCTGCTGAGCAAGCAGCCCCTCGGCACGCAGTTCGAAGAGAGCCTCCCGCACCGGCGTGACGCTGATCCCTAACTCCGCAGCCAACTGGTCCAGGCGGACGTACTCACCCGCGGAGTAAGTCCCGTCGAAGATCCGCTTACGCACAAAGCGCGCAACGTCTTCCGAGAGCTGCGGACGCGCGGCGAAATCCGGAATGCTCACGGTCAAATCCGATACTCGGCGAGCAACCGCTTGCTGATGATGGACTTCTGTATCTCGCTGGTGCCCTCACCGATGAGCAGAAACGGGGCGTCGCGCATCAGCCGCTCAATTTCATACTCCTTGGAATACCCGTAGCCGCCGTGGATGCGGAAGCTCTGCTGAGTAACCTCCGAGCAGAATTCGCTGGCGAGATACTTCGCCATGCCCGCGGCGACGTCGTTACGCTCGCCGGAATCCTTCAACCGGGCGGCATTGACCATCATCAGATGTGCAGCCTCGACTTTGGTTGCCATTTCCGCGATTTGAAATGCGATCGCCTGATGTTCGGCGATCGGCTTGCCGAAGGTATGGCGCTGCTGGGCGTAGCGCACGGCGAGCTCGAACGCGCGGACCGCCACTCCACAAGCCCTGGCCGACACGTTGACCCGTCCGACCTCGATACCGTCCATCATCTGGTAGAAACCCTGCCCCGGGGTGCCCCCCAGGACGTCGTCGGCACTGGCCACGTATCCGTCGAAGATGAGCTCCGTGGTGTCAATGCCCTTGTAGCCCAACTTGTCGATTTTGCCAGGTATCAGCAGACCGGGCGCCACCTCGCCGAAGCCGGTCGGCTTCTCGATAAGGAAAGCGGTCAGATTGCGGTGCGGTGATTCCGCGCCCTCGTCGGTGCGAATCAACGCCGCCACCAAGGTGGAGCTGCCGCCATTGGTCAGCCACATCTTCTGGCCGTTGATGGTGTAGTTGCCGTCAGCGTTGAGTGTTGCGCGGGTGCGGATCGCGGCGACGTCGGAGCCCAATTCCGGCTCGGACATGGAGAACGCCCCGCGAATCTCGCCGATTGCCATGCGCGGCAACAGGCGCTGCTTCTGCGGGTCGGTGCCGTGCTGACGCAGCATGTAGGCGACGATGAAATGGGTGTTGAGCACCCCCGAGATGCTCATCCAGCCGCGTGCCAACTCTTCGATGCACAAGGCGTAGGTCAGCAGCGACTCACCCAAACCGCCGTACTCTTGCGGGATCATCAGACCGAATAGGCCCATCTCCCGCATCTGGTCGACGATGGCTTGCGGATACGTGTCGGTGCGTTCCAGCTCCGGCGCGTTGGGTATGACTTCCTTCTCGACGAATTGCCGTACCGTGGCTATGATCTCGGTCTGGAATTCGGTCAGGCCGAACGTCTCGGCGAGTTTGGTCATGCGGCGCCCATCTCCTTCGTCAGCAGCCGATCGTTTTCGCACTAGTCAGTCGGGTGACGTCTGCTGCGCTCAATCCCAATCGCGCGGTGAGCACGTCGGCAGTGTCGCCGCCGAGTCTCGGCGCCGGTTCGCTTGCGAGATAGCCATCGTCAAAGACGGTTGGCATCGCCGGCGCGAGATAGTCGCCGAGGCCGTCTTGGTGCAGCCGGGAAAACAGCGGATTCGCCGTAACCCGTCCATCTTCGGCCACTTGCGCGAAAGTCCGGTAGCGCTCGAACAATACGCTGGTGCCCGATAGCGCCCCGGTGATCTCGTCGGCGGTGTGTTCGGCGAACCAGGTCGCGAACAGTCCGCTGAGCACGTCGCGGTATCGATAGCGTTCGCCCTCGCCGCTGAAGTCGGCGCCGAGCGACTCGGCGAGCGCCGCGACGGCTGCACCGGTACCCGAAACCTCGACGAGGTCGTTGAAGTGACGTCGCGTCAGCGTGACGACCATGAACGCGACGCCGTCACGACTGGTGAAGTCTTGAC
>DASZKQ010000568.1:0-3061 GCA_035552835.1 Mycobacterium sp.
ACGATCGACGTCGTCGGCCCGCTCTCGCCGTCCGGCGACGGTGTCGAAGCGCTGGTCCGCCGTCCAGGACGGCCGGCCCATCAGGTCAACAAGCGCGCGCCACTGCTCCTCGGCGCATACCGTGACGGCGATCCAATCGTCGTCGCCTGCGCAGCGGTAGAGATTCTGCACACCCCGGCCGTGACCGCGATTGCCCTGGCGGCTCAGCGTAACCCCGAATACCTCGGCCTCCATCGGCTGAACCGCGGTGGCGTTCAACACCGTTTCGATCATCGGCAGCTCGACAAGCTGACCGTTACCAGTGCGCTCGGCGAAGTTCAGCGCAGCCAGCACCGCGAATGCGGCGTGGACGCCGGCCAACGGATCGCAGGCTCCCCTCGGCGGGATGGGCGGACCGTCGGGCAACCCGGTCACCCAGGCCAGCCCGGCGATCTGCTCCATGGTGGGCGCGAAACCGACCCGGTCGCGCCACGGACCGTCGAGGCCGAACGCCGGCATCCGGGCCATCACCAGCCGCGGGTTGACCGCCAGCAAGGCGTCGGCAGTGAGCCCGAAGTGGTCCATCACCCGCGCGGAGAAGTTCTCGATCACCACATCGGCGTCGCCGGCTAAGTCGGTGAACAGTCGACGGCCTTCCGCAGACCCCAAATCCAGGGTGACCGAGCGTTTGTTGGTGTTCATCGCGTGGAACACCCAGCCGTACTCCCACCAGTCCTCGACGTCTTTGCGCATTCCGCCTGAGTACCGGATGCCGTCGGGACGCTGTATCGACTCCACCTTGACGACGTCGGCGCCGAACGCCGCGAGCAGATGCGTCGCGGCCGGACCGGCCCAGAACGCGGTCAAGTCGACGACGCGCACACCCTCCAGCGGCAGCCGAGGCTCTGCCGGCTGCCGGTCGTATTCACGCTTGGGCCAGGGCTCGGTGTCGTTGGCCTCGCCGAGCGACGGTGCGCTGCGCAGCGACGCGGGCCCGCAGCGCGACATCAACCATGGAGTGCGTGGCTGGTGAAAGCCCGCCGGGTTGCGCATGAACACCCCGCGTTCCCTCGCGTAAGCGGTGTCGCGGACCGTGGCGCCGTTACCCAAGGCGGCGATCGGCAGCCGGAACAGCTGCCCCAGTTCGACGACTTCTTCGACGGTGCGTTCGGCCAGCCAGGGGCGGATCCGGTCCCGGATGAAGTCGCGGTATTCCCATCGGCCGATTTGAAAACTCAGCTGCGGAATCTCGGTCAGCTCTGGGCAGTCGACCATCGCGGCGAAGTCGAGCCATTGCTGTCCGGTGACCATGGTGATCCCGATGTAGCCGTCCTTGGCCGGCTCGATCGACGGCACTTCCACCGTGCGCGACACCGGCGGCGCCTGCAACAGCTGGGAGTGCAGCCATTCGCCACTTTGCATCAGCGTGATCGCTTCCAGCATGGACAAGTCCAGGTGCTCGCCGGGACCGCCACCCTCGACGCGGCGGCGCAGCGCCAAGGCACCGAATGCGGCGCACACCCCACCCATGTACTCCCCGAGGTCACCACCGATCGCGATCGGTGGCCCGGCCGGATCGCCGCGGAAACCGGTTAAGCCCGACCACGCCTGCAGGGTGAATTCGCTGGCGTCCCGGTCGGCATACGGACCGGTCCAGCCGAAGGCGGAGATCGTGACGACGACCGCCCGCGGGTTATCCGCCAGCAACCGCTGCGGATCGATACCCAGCCCGGCCGCCTGCGACCGGGTCGCGGTCACCAGGACGATATCGGCGCCGGCCAGCTCGTCGCGCAAACGTCCGTCGGAGCCGGACCAGGTCAGGCTGCGCTTGCCGGCATTGAGGTAGCCGAACAGAGGTGAGTCCGTCCCGTCCGGAAGCGGAGAGCAGCTGGCGGTGAACCGCCGCAACGGATCCCCTTGGGGCGGTTCGATTTTCCTGACTCCAGCACCGGCATCCACAAACAGCTTTCCGCAGTAACTGCCGGCGATCCGGTCACTGATCTCGACAACACGGACGTCGTCCAGCGGTGTCGGTCGGCTGTCGTGCTCGTCGCTCAACCTGTATCCGTCTACCTCGTCGGGTTGTTTGTCTATGCCATCTTAGTAACTTTGCCGATCATGGTTCGATCATCATGGACTGGGCCCTTGACCTGCGCGGCTATTATGCCATTACTGCTAAGATTGCAGTTTATGGAGTTCGCGGGTGCAGCGGCCGTGGCTCCGTCCGGTCGTTGCGCTGCTGGAATCGTATGACTGCGCTGGGAATTGGCCCCGAGGCCCGACGCCGTTTGTCGGCGCCCAGGATCGCCGAGATCGTCGCCGACGAGTTGCGGCGCCAGATCATTGACGGCGAATTGGCCGACGGCGATTTGCTGCCCCGCCAGGAAGTGCTTGTCGAGCAGTTCAACGTCAGCCTGGTTTCGCTGCGGGAGGCGCTGCGGATCCTGGAGACCGAGGGGCTGGTGTCGGTTCGGCGCGGCAACCGGGGCGGTGCGGTGGTGCACGCTCCGGCGAAGACCAGCGCCGCCTACATGTTGGGTCTGCTGTTGCAGAGCGAGTCGGTCGTGGTCGCCGATCTGGGGACGGCGATACTGGAGCTCGAACCCGCCTGCGCGGCGTTGGCCGCCCAGCGACCCGACCGCGCCGACACCATCGTCCGCGAGCTGAAAGAGGTCAACGACGCGATGGCCGTGCATCTGGAGGACGGGCCCGAATTCACCGAAATCGGCCGCAAATTCCACGATCTCATCGTGCGTGGCTGCGGCAACCGCACGATCATCGCCGTCGTCGGCACCCTGGAGACGCTGTGGACCAGCCATGAACAGCACTGGGCCGATGAGAGTGCGGCTAAGGGCACCTACCCATCGCTGGCCAAGCGTCGCGCCGTGCTCAACACACATGTCAAGCTGGCCGAAATGATCGAGGCCGGTGACGTCGACCGAGCACGTCGCATCGCTGCCCGGCATCTTTCCGACACGCAGAGCCACGTGCTGGCCGCAGGCCCCGACCAACGGATCTATGCGTTGTCGCCGCAGGCGCTGTCGCGCCCGCGGGACAACCGCCATCTGTAAGTCGTGAACTC
>DASZKQ010000569.1:0-3913 GCA_035552835.1 Mycobacterium sp.
GCGCGGCGTCCTGCACGGGGTGCGGGGCGCAACAGCAGACAGCCATCGGGCACGGTAAGCTGTCGACAGGACAATAAAGACAAAAGATCGGAGCCGCCTACTCGTTGGGCCGCTCCGTTATTGCGCGAGGGGGTCCCCCCATGGGCCGCGGCCGGGCTAAGGCGAAGCAGACCAAGGTTGCTCGAGAACTTAAGTACAGCTCACCGCAGACCGATTTCGAGCGGCTTCAGCGCGAGCTGTCCGGGTCGGGCGATGACGACGCCGACCAGCAGGACGGTGAAGACCCCTGGAGTGCCGAAGGCGACTGGCGCCGCTGAAACTTTTCGGCTCCGCCAGCGGCCATTTCTGGCCTGCATTGTTATCGGTTAAAGCTGATTTCTAAAATCGCGGGTGCTGCCCCATGAGCTTGGCTCGTGGGCCTTCTTTCCCGCCCTTGTTGATCGCGCCAATCACCCAGCAATCCAAATGCCGGGCGGTCAAAATCGCCAAAGCCCGGTCGGTGTCCTCGGGCGCCACCACCGCGATCATGCCGACACCCATGTTGAAGGTCTTCTCCATCTCCGCGCGGGAGACCCGGCCGCGTTGGGCGATCATCGCGAAGACCGGCGCCGGCGTCCACGTGCCGCGATCGACCTCAGCTACCAGCCCGTTCGGGATGACTCGTTCCAAGTTGCCGGCCAACCCGCCGCCGGTCACGTGGCAGAACGTCCGGACCTGGGTTTCGGCGGCCAGCGCCAGGCAGTCCTTGGCGTAGATGAGGGTCGGCTCGAGCAACTCTTCGCCGAGTGTGCGGCCGAACTCTTCGACGTAACCGGCCAGATTCATCCGGTCGATCTCTAGCAGCACGTTGCGGGCCAGCGAGTAGCCGTTGGAATGCAGACCCGATGACCCCATGGCGATCAGGACGTCTCCGGGCTTGACCCGGTCGGGGCCAAGCACGTCGTCGGCTTCGACTACGCCGACGCCGGTGGCTGAAATGTCATAGTGGTCCGGCTCGATCAGACCGGGATGCTCGGCGGTTTCGCCACCGAGCAGCGCGCAACCTGCCCGCATGCAGCCTGCGGCGATACCGCCGACGATCGCGTTGAGCCGTTCCGGCACGATCCGGCCCAGGGCGATGTAGTCCAGCAAGAACAGCGGCTCGGCGCCGCAGACCACCAGGTCGTCGACCACCATTGCCACCAGGTCCAGGCCGACGGTGTCATGCTTGTCCATCGCCTGTGCGACCGCGAGCTTGGTGCCCACCCCGTCGCTGGATGCCGCCAGTAACGGTTCGCGGTAATCGCTTCGTAGCGCGAACAATCCGGCGAATCCACCAAGCTTGCTGCGCACCTCGGGCCTGGTGGCTTTGGACGCCAGCGGCTTGAACAGTTCGACGGCGCGGTCCCCGGCTTCGATATTCACGCCGGCCGATGCATAGGTGACGCCCGGGGCGGCCGGGTCTTTTCCGGACTTCTTTTTAAGGTCGGCCATCGTCGATAAAGGCTACCGGTCGGCGCCAAACACGGATATCGGCCACCTGTCCGCTGAGCTAGGGATGGCGCAGCGCGGAGGCCTGCTCCGCCTCCGCCGATATTTCACGGGCCGCAATATTGGTTTGGGCGGCGGCCTGCGCGGCCCCCCGCGCGGTGGTGGCAAGCATGTGCTCGATGACGTTTTTGCCCAGTGCTATCTCGCTGGGCAGCTCGATCGGGTATTTGCCGTCGAAGCAGGCCGAGCAGAGCCGCGAGGTGGGTTGCTCGGTCGCGGCGATCAAACCACGCAGCGAGATATATCCGAGCGTGTCGGCGTTGATGGCATGCCGGACCGCTTCGAGCATCTCGTCCTCGTCTTCGACCGCGTTCGCGATCAACTCAGCCGGCGACGGAAAGTCGATGCCGTAGAAGCACGGCCATTTCACCGGCGGCGAGGCGATGCGCACATGCACCTCGACGGCGCCGGCCTCCCGCAGCATCCTGACCAGAGCGCGCTGGGTGTTGCCTCGCACGATCGAGTCGTCGACGACGATGAGCCGCTTGCCGCGGATGACCTCTTTGAGCGGGTTGAGCTTCAGCCGGATACCGAGCTGGCGGATGGTTTGCGACGGCTGGATGAAGGTGCGTCCGACGTAGGCGTTCTTCATCAGGCCTTGCCCGTACGGGATGCCGGATTCCTGTGCATAGCCGACAGCCGCTGGTGTGCCGGACTCCGGAACGCCGATCACCAGGTCGGCGTCAATCGGGCATTCGCGGGCCAGCCGACGACCGATCTCGAGCCGGGCGCCGTGCACCGACCGGCCGGCGATCGTGCTGTCCGGTCGCGCCAGGTAGACGTACTCAAAAATGCAGCCCTTGGGTTCGGGATTGGCGAAGCGGGTCGACCGGACGCCATCGGCGTCGATGGCCAACAGCTCGCCCGGCTCGATGTCGCGGACGAACGAGGCGCCGACGATGTCCAGCGCGGCGGTTTCGGAGGCCACCACCCAGCCGCGGTCCAGTCGTCCCAGCGACAGCGGCCGCACGCCGTACGGGTCGCGGGCGGCGTACAGGGTGTTCTCGTCCATGAACGTAAGACAAAACGCACCGCGCACTGTCGGTAGCAGTTCCAGCGCCGACTGTTCCAGGCTGGAGTCGGCCGCGCCGTGGGCCAACAGCGCGCCCAACATGTCGGAGTCGGTGGTGGCCGCACAGGGGACCCTGGTGTTGACCAATCCCGCTTCGCGGGCACGCGCGACCAGCTCAGCGCTGTTCACCAGATTGCCGTTGTGCCCCAATGCCACTCCGGTGCCGGCCGCGGTGTTGCGGAACACCGGCTGCGCGTTCTCCCACGTGGTTTGGCCGGTGGTGGAGTATCGGCAATGTCCGATCGCGACGTGGCCCTCCATGGCCGCCAACGTCTGCTCCTCGAAAACCTGGCTAACCAGGCCGAGGTCCTTGAACACCAGCACCTGGGACCCGTCGGCCACGGCAATGCCGGCGGCCTCCTGGCCTCGGTGCTGCAGCGCGTACAGCCCGAAATAGGTGAGTTTGGCGACCTGTTCGCCGGGGGCCCAGACGCCGAATACACCGCATTCTTCGCCGGGCGGGTTTTCCTCAGTTACTGGCAACTGGGCGGTCACGGTAGGGCGGCTCCCTGGGGGCGGTGGGTGACGTAATGCAGTTTACGGAAACGACGGTCATGTGACCGAATCGGGCGCGCGTGTTGCGTCAATCCACAGCCGCTTTTCCTGGCCGGTCATTCCCAGACGATGCCAGCTGTCACATACGTCACAAAGCTCACTAATTGACCGGCTGCGGATGCCCAGACGCCAGATCGTCGAGCACCTGATACGCGGCGTTGTAGCCGGGTGTGAAAGTGATACCCGGGCCGCCGTGACACCCGGCGCCTGCCAGGTACAGCCCATCGACCGGGATCGGCAGGTCAATAAAGCCCTTGGGCCCGGGGCGGTTTTGTCCCATCAAATCCGGGTGCAGTAGGCCGTGGCAGAAATCGCCGGACGGGGCGCCGAACATGGTTTGCATGTGGTACGGCGCGAAGGTGATATGCCGAATGACGATGTCGCGGAAGTTGGGCGCAATGCGGCTGATCTTGTCGATAACGCGTTGCGCCATCTCATTTTTCAAGCGCCCATGCTGGTCACGGTTGGCTTCGACCGGGAAGGCGTAGGCAAATGCGCTGGCGGCATGCTTGCCTGGCGGGGCCAAACCCGGATCCATGCATGACGGGATCTGCATTCCCAATGAGGGGTTGTCGGGCAGCAAACCGTGGGTGCACATCTCCCACTGGCGTTGCTGTTCCTCGGGTGAGCCGAAGATACCGATGGACTGCTGCATGCCAGGTTCGTTGAGCAGTTCATAGGGCGGCGCGAACTGCGGCAGTCCGTCAAGCGCGAAATGTATTTGGACAAATGCCGCGCGATGGTCGCGGTCGCTCA